>CAYYGS010000030.1:0-15104 GCA_964471335.1 uncultured Jutongia sp. | reverse complement strand
TTGTTTTGGTTGTTTATATACTGCCTTCCTTGCATATTCGTCAAAGTTTTCAAACCATAAATGCATTTCAACTCTATATATTGATTATTTGTATTCTTTGCTACTTTTCTTCATGCTTTTCCTCCTTTAGCATCACATCTAAATTGTAAAAATATTCGCCTAATAGGACGTGTTGAAACCTTAAAACTGCTATACTCTCGCTTTTCTTTTGACATCTTTCCCACTCCCTTTATAATTTGATTATAGGTATTTCGGAAGGGACCATAGCAAAAAAGGCAGGCTCTTTTATTTATTCTCAATCAGCCTATTATCTGACTGCCCTTTCAGTTCCAGAACATCCTGTAGTATTTTCCGCTTTTCCCTGTTCTCTGCAATCACCTGTCGATACGTCCGTATAAAATTTGACTGAACAACATTCTCAACTGACTGTATATCCATCTGTGCCCAATTACGCAATATTGACGGACTTCCCACGGCTTTCTGTACAATCCCTGGGAGTTTTTGAAATTCTGATTCAGCATAATATATGCTTCGGCACAGTGCATTAAATACCAATGACCAAGCTTCTGTCCCACTTAGTTCCTGACTGTTTCCCACTCTGTCCAATACCCCTATAAGCTGTCCAACTGACGGTGCAAATCCACTTGTATCGGATAAAATAAATTCTTTCAGCGCCGCGCTAATCTGCTGATATGTATAACTTTCCAACATTAAAGCCCATGCATCAACAGTAAAACTCATATCTAACGGATGCCAGTTTGGATAAGTGGATTCTATAATCATCACAATTTTCTTTGTCTCGTCTCTCGTCATACTTTACCCCAATCCACACCACTTTGTGATGTACTATTTGTTTTTTTAATGGAAAAAGCCCTTACCAACTATTCATAGCTGACTGATTAAGAATCTGAATTGCTAAATCATTATCTATATTGTCAGAAAATGGTAATGCAGATAAATCTTCTAAACTTATTTATTTCCAACTCAACCACCCTGTCCGTCATGGGCTTTCTATTTTGCTTATGCATTTCCAGATAATCTAAAAATACCTGATTTAATAATTCATCATTTCTTCACCAACGCTCCTGATTCCTTCGCCAATTTCATAACTGTGTTTATTCCTATAATACTCTTTTCTGCTGTCTGCTGATATATCAGCAATTCACCTTTTGAATTTCTATTTTTAATCTGTTCATATATTTACCTCTCTTTATGTTACTCATGTTGCGCACCATCTATATATATGATATAATCAATTAAATAGAAATGATATATCTTTTTTAATTCTTTTAAGGAGGAAATTATGAGTAAAACAGAAAAAGTATTTCCATTAAATACTTTTGGTGGACGGATACAGCATCGGAGAAAAGAAATATTAAAAATGTCTCGTCCAGAATTTTATGACTTAATATATCCAAATGAAAACATTGCTATCGAATCCAAAAGCCGTACTGTGAAAAATTGGGAAAGTGGCAAAAATGAACCAGATATTAGAAATTTAAAAAAAATATGTTCTGCCCTGAACTGTAGTTCTGATTATCTTTTGGGCTTAGATAAATGTACAAATAAATCAACTCAATTCATACATGAATACATTGGCTTAAGCGAAAAAAGCGTGGAAGCATTGCACCATGCCACCACTTACCTATATGGTAAAGAAGATCTTACTGTAATTGACTATTTCCTATGCCACAATAGCTTTAATCTTATTTTAATCAGAGAAATAAAAGCTTGTTACAACGCTTACATGCAATACATGAATGGAAGAAAAATGTTATATCAACAACAAAAAGAAATTGATGATTTAACCAATGGTGATATTGCCAAAGAAATAAAACTCTTAGATAGCAAAAAATATAAAAATATTATAAACAGAAAAAAATTAACAGAATTAAAAAATCTAATGGATGCAAAAAAATTTAAAATAATCACAGAATTCAATGAGATAATAGAAGCATTTATAAAAGAACGTTACAATGAAGCACCCGATACCAACTAAGGTGTTGAGTGCCTCTTTCCTTAAAACTCTATTGAATTGAGAGAATATAGACACCACGATTATTATAAAAATTTCTTGATGTAATTCTCATACTTTATACAGATAAAGTTTATGTAATGCTCTGTATCAAAATATACCTCATTCAGCAAATCATAGATAGCGTCTGCAAGATCTAATTTATCAAATATAGTATATGGCAAAATGTTATAACCATAAACAACATCTAATATGTGTTCGTTATAATACTCTTTTAATTCAACTATCTTTTTTAAATCGTTTTCATTAAATATTTCATTACATGCTTTTATGTGTTCCTTTATTTTCTTAATACCATTATATCTAACATGGTCTAAATCAAAGTAATAAGGGTGACTTGCTAAATTAGTAGAAAAATATAATCTGAACAAGGTGTTCTGTAATGCCAAATCATACTTTCCCTCATCATACAAAACTTCGCTCAAATTAAAATAAATCATTTCCAATTTTGAAAACCAATGTTTATGTTGATATGTAAAGGTCTTTTCATTAAGTGCTTGAAAAATGGTATCATAAAATTTTCTTTTTCTTCCTTGAAGAATACGGTGTTTATTGAATTCCTTTAAAGTTACACCATATGATTTTCTGTGATACATAACATAATCTTTATTTTCTTCCAAGAAAGCAAGCCCCTTTTTAGTTGCGAACAGATGTTCACACTCGTTTACAATCCTTGTTTTCTCTTCATCATTTATAGCATCATTTACCCTTTCTATCAAATCTGCTTTATTCCCACTCTTTTTCAATCCCAAACTTTCTAATATTATTTTCAACTCAGAAACTTTATAAAGGTGCAATGCTTCGGACAATGTTGCTGGCCTTAAATATGCTTGTTTATAAAGCCATTGATGTAATCTGCTTATATTTACAATTCCATAGCGTCCTTCAAAATACGAAGAGTAGTGGTTATTGTCTCGTATTTTTAACCCATTTACACTTGCTTCTAAAAGAATTGCGGCACATAATTGTACTTCCGGAATGTTAAAATTTCTTCCGTCAAATGCAATCTCTCTATAATCATCATTCCTATATTCCTCGTCGAATCTATCATGATAAAGACCTTTTCTGTTATGGCTTTTTCTTATATTTTCCCTTTTCCTTGTGCTTTCCAACTTAAAAGCTTGTATTATTTTATTTATAAATGTCATACTACGATCCACCTTCCCTCAAATATATAATAATTATAGCAGATATTAGAATGAACAAAGAAAACAGGAGAATTTACCACCACAAAAACCCCTCATGGAAGCAGCCATAAGGACATATCTATTCTAAATTTCTCTGTACTTTTTATATCACATGATAAACATTGACAAAACAAAAAATACTCAAATCATAAAAGTACTGATTTTAAGCAATTCTTAAAACATGACATACAATAATAAAATCAATCTTGCAATAACAAGATGTGAGTGCCAAAACAGAACAATAATAATTTTGATATTACCGTTTAAAAACCCTGAATAACGTTGCTCCAACCCCATTCCCAATTACCATTACGGCAAGATACGCAAACGCCTTCACATGATATTCACCCGCCAGATGAAAATAAAACATATTGGCAACTGAATGTTCAAAACCAGACAAAATGAATATCATCACCGGGGCAATAATAAAAATAATTTGTTTACTCTTGTTATAATTATCAATGGCCAGATACATCATGACACCACAAAACATCGATAACACAAAAATATTTCCGATCCCATTCTGCAATTTTTTCTGAACCAATTCTGTACTGTCGATATGTAGATGTGCCAGATGACACAGGAATGCCGCAATCCATGCCCCCATAAAATTGCCAAGAATAACCACAAGCATATCAAGAAGTTCGCCCGCTTTATTGACAAATCCGATCTTTCCCGTATACAGATAAAATCCCTGTACCACAATCGTCAATAAGCCAAAGGAAAATAAAAGAGAACCAATCACCCTGTTATCTGATGATAAATTGACAATCCCACCAATTCCAATCATAAATCCCGCATAAATAGATTGAATCAATATTGTTCCTTTATTCTTTATAATTTCCTTTTTCATTCTGCCATGTCCTTTCCTTTCCAGACATGCCGCTTTCGCGGCACAAATAATTCAAAATACACGGCTTATTATAACACATCTCATCCACGAACGACAATCCCTTTCTTTACTGTGCATAGGATACACGCATCAATTTTCTGCCCCCTGAAGAGCATATTTGAGCAGGATGATCCCTTCTTATCCGTTATATTTTAAGATTCTACCCGTCCTACCACCAATACTTTTTGCCAACGTGCCGTTTTCGAGGCGCGTGAAAAGGCGGTGTTGGTCCTGATTTCGCGCCCTACGCCTTTGCAGATGTCTAATGCCTTGCGGCTTCGATGGTGCGATAAATGCCCGCTCCGCCAACTCACGGCAATGCTGCCATCTTCCAGGGTTTCCGGGATCACTTGGCGGCCGTCGGTGCTTATGTCCTGTTCTGTAGGACATTATGCACCGCTACGTGAAGCCACGTAGCGAGAGCGTGTCCCGGAAAGCCCGGAAGCATGGCGCATGCCGCTCAGACAGGTTCTCCGCGGGCATATGGCATCGAAGCCCTGCAAGGCAAAGACATCCATCAAAGCCTAAGCGTCTCCATCAGACCGACACCGCCTTCCCACGCGCTTTCCAAAGTGGCTGTAGCAAAAAATATTGGTGGGAGGACGGAAGAAAGATTAAATTTTTGACGGATAAGAAGGGATTATCCTGCAATAACTCGTGAAAACAGGGGGCAGGAGAATTGATGCGTTTATCCTGCTACCTCACCTGATAACGACAATATAATCTCTTTCCCCACAAGATCAACAGAACTGATACAAGAATGTAGAAAACGGGCGCCGCCTGCCACGAGGTGAAATATTTCCCACCCACCGACACCAGACGCAGATCCAGAAATCCACTCGGAAGATTTACCATATTAATCGGAAAATAGTTCCAGAGCTGTGACAGCACTCGAAAGCCATTTGGAATCGCAACAATCCTAGCAATCACCATCCAGGCAACAGCCCATGCAATCCCTGACATGCTGTTGCCGAACCTCTCCGTGACCAGCATAACGGCAAGGCTGGTCACTATCGCACCTAAAAACGTCAAACCTGCCATAATCCACACCATCTGACCCATGCAGAGCGGATAGGAATACCAGCCTGCGATCTGTTGAATTCTTTCGTGAAAGCCATCCCCCTGATACAGCGTAAAAATGACTGCCAGATCAACCAGGAGCAGAAGGATACAGGCAATCGCCGTAAACAGACATCCCGCCAGAATTTTTGCCATATACAGCATCCCCCGTCCGTGCCGGCTGCATAAGACAATCTGATCCATCCTCCGACTGTGTTCCTCTGCAAAAATACGGCTGATTGATATACCAATCCAAAATGTCAACAGCAAAAATATAAGATAGATATCCGTCCCGGTAAATTCTTCATAGACTTCTCCATAATAAAGTTTCATCGGCTTCTCCAGCCTGTCATTCTGGTGAGTCCAATACGCCCTCTCCCCTGCTGTCAGGCAAGCTTTTGTATACATTTCCTCCCGGTAAGACTCATTCAACTCATAAATTTCCCGCTCCGCCAGCGGTTGATTCTCCTGCGCAGAGGCCTGCCTTTCCTCATTCTCCTGCCCCACTCCTGTCAGGGACTGAATTGCCTTCTGCATCATACGATAGCGTTCAATCTCTAAGGATCTTTCCTTAGGATCCATCGAATTCCACCTGTTGTCAAATTCCGTCTCCCACTCCTTCCATTCCTCCAGCAGCTCATTATCCAGACTTCTTCCAGACAGCTTTCTCCCCCATTTCCGCTCGTTTGTGATCAGTTCCATCTGCGATACCGAAAATTCACTGCTTTTCCCTGCCTCATATTTCGTCTCAGAAGTCTCAGAATATACGACTGCAAGCGGCAATAAAATGACAAACAATATATACACCACTGCAAGCAGTGCTAATACAACCCATGTACTGGTCCGTCCGGCAATTTTCTTACATTCAAATTTAAATATTGTTATAAACTGTCTCATAAAATTCTCTTTCATCCTACTTCCTCCTCAAAATGCCGCATATAAAACTCCTCTAATTCCTCCTCGATATCTCCACGCACACCCTGGTAGATCATCTGTCCCTTCCTCATCATCAATATGTTGTCAGCAATTTTATCCACATCCGATACAATATGTGTAGACAAAATCACGATGCAGTCCTTCCCCATTCCCTCCAGAAGATTACGAAAGCGCACCCTCTCCTTCGGATCCAGACCTGCTGTCGGCTCATCCAAAATTAATACCTTTGGTTCATTAAGCAGCGCCTGTGCAATGCCAAGCCTCTGTTTCATTCCTCCGGAATATGTTCGGATCTTTTTTTTCGCCTGTTCCGATAATGCTACAAATTCCAATAATTCCTCTGCTTTTCTTTTCGCCTTTCTTTTCTCCAACCCTTTGATCGACGCCATATAAAGCAGAAAATCCCTCCCTGTAAATTCCGGATAATATCCAAAATCCTGCGGCAGATATCCCAACACCGCCCTGTATTCCTCCTGCGAAACATCCACTCCATCTAAAGCGATATCACCGCTGTCCGGCGTTAAAATCCCACACAACATACGCATTAACGTTGTTTTCCCCGCACCATTTTCACCTAAAAGCCCATAGATTCCCTCCTGAAACTTTACAGAAACCCTATCTACTGCAATTTTATTTTTGTATTGCTTTGTAATCCTGTCCACTGTTAATTCCATCGTTATAATCCGCCTTTCTCTCCATTTTGCATGCTCTTCTCAAAATTGAGAAAGCATTGACGCAGACGATACGGTCCGTCGATATTGCCTGACAGTCAGACATGCCGCCGCCATCAGGAAAAACAACCAGTAAATGATATATTTCCCCGCGTAAATCCACCGCATCCCCTCCGCGCTATATAGCAGAAACACACTAAATACGGCTGTAATCCCTGTTGTCAAATATTGCCGTTCCCGGCTCTGCACTCTGCCAGCCATCAAAAGACATCCGTAGGTCGTCAGCAGATACGGTGTGAACAAATGAACCATCGTAACCAGAAAAGCATTCTGCTGCATCGCAGAGACTATCAGCCCCCAGAGGAGACTCAATACCCCCATCCACTCCATCCTCGCCAGCGTAATGCTTTTCAGAGAAAATCTGGCCGCCATCTCCAGTTCCTCCATACCATACCACAGGGAACGCATGCTCCCCCAAATGCTCATCCACGCTATAAACGGTATCATCGCCATTGACAAAGAAAGCAGATTTTCCGGATAATATCTCCGTAGCAACAACAACAGGGCCGGAGTAAAGAATGCGGCTGCCAGACACCACTTCGGCAGATAATGCAGCTGCTGCCACAGGATTATACCTGTCCGCGACCCCTGATCCGCATGATACCCACGCATCGCAGGACTTCTCAAAAATTCTTCCTTTCTTTCCGGCAACGGCGCCCGATATAGTCCCTGCATCAATTCTTTTCTTTTCCTATCCATTGCGATCCTCCCTTCTAAAATTCCTTCCGAAGCTTTCTTAAAACCGCCTTTATCTCCCGATACAATGCATATCTTGACCGACCGTACGCAGCAGCCAGATCCGCCATCGGAACCTCATTAACATAGCGCAGAAAGATCAGCTCCCGCTCCCCGTCATCTAATCTCTGTAACGCCTTCCGCAGGGCAATCGAATCGATTAATTCATCTGTAGGATCCTCCACGGGCAGAAATTCCGGCAGCGGCTCCGTCTCGACCTTCCGTCTCTCATCCATGCACAAATTTCTCGCCACCGTATACAGCCAGGCCAATGGACGCCCCTGCTCCTGATATGTTCCACTCCCCAGAAAGCGCAGAAACGTCTCCTGTGTGATATCTTCTGCCAGCCATTGATTATGCAGGCGAAAATAGCAGTAACGGTATATTTTGTCATATTGCTCTTCCAGATCCATCGCCACGCAGCCCTCCTTCCCTGACCCGTCTATATTGTTTAACGGAATATTTCACGATATGTGCGCTTAATCTTATATTTTTTCGTAAAATTTTTTAAAAGAATTAACTATTCCAGATTTCCTATATAACAAAGAAAAAGGACAGCGCTTTAACGCTGCCCCAGACTGTAGACAAAATGTCCCATAATCTATATCTCATAATCCATACAGACACGATTCTTTGTATACGGCCTGACTTTCCCATCTGCCACCTTAACATGCTCCGGATGTACAGAATAACCCTTCAATGCCTCCTCATCCTCAAAGGAGGAATCCAACATCACATCTGCATTCGAAGACGAGAGTCCCTCCGTCCGAACAGAAATCTCTGTCAGCCCCGGAATCACGCCGGAAAGCGCTTCCAATCCCTCCTTGATTCCTCTCTTAACCTCTGCCTTTTCCTGATCAGAAAGCTCGTCCTTCAACTGCCACAAAATAATATGCTTAACCATAATAATCCTCATTTCTGCAGGAGAAGCAAAATCTACCTTTGTCCTCCTGTCTCAGTCTTGCTAATTTAGGAATTGTGTTCCCCTTGTCCATAATATGCATTATCTCCATGCTTACGGAAAAAATGCTTGTCACGCAGACAATCCGGTGCCGGCGCCACTGCCTGATTTAACTGCTCCGTTCTTCGCGCCATCCTTGCGACCTCTTCCAAAACAACGGCGTTGTGTACCGCCTCTGCTGCATCCTTTCCCCATGTAAAAGGCCCATGATTCGTACAGAGTACCCCCGGTGTAAACATAGGATTTAACTTTCTCTCCTCAAACGTCTCTATAATCACCAGCCCCGTATTTTTCTCATATTCCTCCTGAATCTCCTGTGATGTCAGGCTTCTCGCACAGGGAATCGGCCCATAGAAATAGTCTGCATGTGTCGTGCCATACAAAGGAATATCCCGGCCTGCCTGCGCCCATGAGGTAGCCTCCGGTGAATGCGTATGCACGATTCCGCCGATCTCCGGATATCTTTTGTACAATTCCAAATGTGTTGGTGTATCAGAAGAGGGATTATATTTTCCCTCGACTCTGTTTCCCTCCTGATCCATGACTACCATGTCCTCCGGTGACAGTTTATCATAATCCACACCGCTTGGCTTGATGACAAAATAACCGCTGTCCCGGTCTAATCCACTGACATTGCCCCATGTATAGGTAATCAGCCCTCTCCTTGGCAGCTCCATATTTGCCTCATACACCTTTTGTTTCAATTCCTCCAGCATTCCTCCAGACACTCCTTCCCGTAATTCTGTTTCCTCTAAAGACTTTCTACCGCTGCCCGTTCTACCGGCAAACCTGCCTGGTAACGGCGCAGAAACGTCTCAAATCCTCTGACTGTCTCTGGATCCGGCTGAATTTCCACACCCTGCTCTCCCGCAAAGACCTTCTGATTCAAAAAGTCTGCCAATGATTCCTGATCCTCCCTCTCCACCCGGTAAGCAGCCAGCAAAGCAATACCCCAGGCACCGCCCTCTCCGGCTGTCTCCATCACAGACACCGGCGCATTCATCGCCGCCGCCATAATCCTCTGGCCTACGCCTTTCGTCGTAAAATAGCCGCCATGTCCATACATTTTATCAATCCTTACATGCTCCTTCTGCAAAATATCCAACCCGATCTTTAACGTAGCCAATGCACTGTACAACTGCGTCCGCATAAAATTAGCAAGGGTAAAGGAATCCTCTGCCCGGCGCACAAAGAGAGGCCTTCCCTCGTCTAATGCCGTAATGCCCTCCCCGGAAAAGTAATTATAACTGAGCAGGCCGCCGCAGTCAGCATCCCCCTCGTCCGCTTTCTGAAAAAGCTTCGTGAAGAGCTGCGACATATCAATTTCCATGCCGAGACAATCCGCGAACTCATGAAACAATCCGACCCAGGCATTAATCTCAGAGGTACAGTTATTGCAGTGCACCATCGCCACCGGATGACCATCCGGCGTCGTCACCATATCAATCTCCGTATGCACTGCTTTCATTGCTTCTTCCATCACCACCATAGCAAATACAGATGTCCCCGCAGAGACATTTCCCGTACGTACAGCTACACTATTTGTCGCCGTCATTCCGGTTCCGGCATCTCCCTCCGGCGGACACAGTGGTATCCCTGCCTGCAAATTTCCTGTCGGATCCAGCAGCGCCGCACCCTCCTCCGTCAAGGTACCCGCGTCCTCCCCGGCAGAGAGAACCTTTGGTAAAATATCACGGATGCTCCAGGGAACTCCATCCTCTGATGCCATTTCCTGAAATTTCTCCATCATCGTCTCATGATAATCACCATTTGCACTGTCAATCGGAAACATCCCGGAGGCATCCCCAACGCCAAGCACTCTTTTCCCGGTCATTTTCCAGTGGACGTATCCGGCCAGCGTGGTAAGATAAGAGATCTCCTTTACATGCTCCTCCCCATTACGCATCGCCTGATAAAGATGTGCAATGCTCCATCTCTGCGGAATATTAAATCCAAAAGCCTCTGTCAGATCATTGGCCGCTTCCTCTGTCATGGTATTGCGCCAGGTACGAAATGGCACTAAAAGCTCTTCCGCACTGTCAAATGCCATATAACCATGCATCATCGCAGAAAATCCAATCGCCGCAAATCTCGTCAAAACGACATCATATGTCTTCTTTACATTTTCTGCCAGATCACGGTAACAACTCTGCAGACCATTCCAAATGTCTTCCAGCGTATATGTCCAGACACCGTCCTCCAGACGGTTTTCCCATTGGTGGCTGCCCGACGCCAGCGGTTCATAATTCTCTCCGATCAGCACTGCCTTGATTCTGGTCGAACCGAATTCAACCCCAAGCACGGCTCTTCCCGCCGCCAGAAATTCCCTCTTCTCCATATGTAATCTCCTGATTCCTGCGCAGATTTCCACGCATATTTTTTACATTAACCACAAGCGTCACGCTTCACGAGACCGCTTGGGTTCACGCAAATAAAAAATAATGATGTTGGGATCAAAAATGATTTCTCCCAACATCATTATAGAAGGAACACGGTGACGCGTCAAGCGGCGAAATTCGCCTTTTATTTCTTTCTGCTATACATCCCCAAAGCACTGTCCAGCACGATTAAAAGCAAAAACAGGAAGCTTATTCCCAAATTCTGCAAAACGGGATAGGAAAACACAATGGTTCCATCCTGGTTCAGCAGATAATCAACAATATACCAGCTCAAACCACAGGAAAGAATCAACCCTGTAAAAATCGCTGACAATCCCGGCAGGCTGTTTTCCAGTATTACCATCTTCCTCTTCTGCCGCCGCGTCATGCCGACAATCCCATACAGCCACAGTTCCTTTTGACGCAGCGCCATATTCATACAAACAAGATTATAAATCTGAAACAGGCTTCCGATTACGATGCAGGCACTGATGATCGTCCCTACCAGTTTGACAATCTGAAAGAACTCCAGAATACCCATAAATTCATCCAGATTACTGATATAATATCCAATCTCATTCTCATTACAGTATTGTTCCAACAAGTTATTGATCTGCCGGGTATCCCGGTTAACCCCTATTCCCCAGTCGTCAGCCTGCCCCGCATAATACCCTGTAAACGGTCCCACTGATGTCTGTCCCTGCTGTATCTCCTCAATCATTCTCTCCTGCGGACAGATTACTTCCAGATAAGATAAATAATTCTCCTCAATGTCTCCCCCATTGTGGATGTCTTCCGACACAATTCCCTGAATCACATACTCGTCCTGATATCCCTGCTCATAAAGTATTCTGCCCACTTCATTCAGCATCGCATACGTAGTATTTGTTCCCTTCTCCTGTTTCCGCTCTGCCTCTTCCGGCAGAGAACGGATATCCACTCCCTCCTCTGCCAGAACCTCACAGATCGTTTTCCACAAAATACGCCTCTGCTTTGCGGCCTGCTTTTTTTTCTGCACTTCCGCATCATACAAATCACTGTCCTCCGGCCTTCCCAGCTTCCGGTTCACGGCAGGAATAATCTTTTGAAATAATTCCTCTTGTTTTTTCCGTCCCTCGGGACTCAACATAGTAATCGTGTCTCCGACCTGATAATCCGTGCACCGTTTGCTCGTCAGATTCCCCTTATCATCCTGGACATCATGTCTTGTATCGCAGATAATCACACCATTTTCCTGCTTCATCTTCTCACAGGAAATCTGTCCCTCCAGCAGATATGGCTGCAACGCCTCTAAATCTGCATCATCATATCCATAACTTATATATAAGAAATCTGTTCCATCTTTCGTGACCTTTTGCTCCAAATTTTTATCAT
Source organism: uncultured Jutongia sp. (assembly GCA_964471335.1). GTDB lineage: Bacteria > Bacillota > Clostridia > Lachnospirales > Lachnospiraceae > Jutongia. The sequence goes on along the minus strand of CAYYGS010000030.1, from coordinate 2,816 downwards.
AAAATTTCCAAACAGTTCTCGTAAAAATCAGCCCTGTCTCCCTGACACCTTTGATTTTTCCAATATCCTCCTGCAGCTTCTCCGCTTCTGCCGCAGAATAATTTCCCGAACCGACAATGATTTCCGCATATTTATTATGTTTCCCCTGATAGGCACGATCCACAGACGCATGCAGACTGTCCGTAAAGCTATTGATAGATCCCATCAATATCACACACACCAGAATCCCAACATATAAATTGATCTGACGGCCTCTGGTTCGCATCATATTTTTATACGCATATTCTCCCGATATTCCAAAAAACTTTCCCCACACACCCCCTTTATGATAACGAATCTTTTCCTGTTTTTTCCTGTTTTTCCCCCGCCGGAGCGTAATATTATTGTGAAGCGCTTCCAAAGGGGACAGCAGTCCCGCCTGTCTCGCAGGCTCCAGCAGAGAAAAAAGCGTCACGCCGAAGCTCAGAAACACGGTGATCAAAAAGGACGGCCAGTCAAAAGAAAAACGGATCGGCGGCTCTAAGAACAGCACATCATTCACCCAACAGGCGAATCCCTGTACAACCCCATATCCAAGCACAATCCCTGCTGCCGTTGCAATGCCGCTCATAATCATTCCCTCTGATATCAAAAGCGTATTCAGTTGTCGTTTCGACATTCCGACACAACGCAGCAGCCCGTAATCACGCATCCTCTCCACTACAGAAATCGTCATAATATTGCGCAGGATTACAATAGAAAAAGCACAGAACAATGCTGCAATCAATGAAAGAATCGCATTATAAACCCCCACATCCGATGATTTCTCCTGCTTTAACGCAACAAGCGCCGCCTCATCCGCGTAGACATTGACGCCTGTTTCCTGTGTGATCTGCTCCGCCGACCGCTTAAGATCCGAAGGATCCTTTAATTCAATATATGCACCATATGTCCCTCCCTCCTCCAACCTATCCACTGTGAGTTCCCTATCGGCATCATCGTCCTCATACTCTCCATACCGTTGAATCTCCAATGCCTTGATCTGTTCCTGCTCCGACAGCTTTTCTATCATCTCTTTCGTACAGTCATACGCCGTGCGAAGCTGGATGCTGGCATCATAGGATTCCTGACAGATATAATCCCAATATCCGAAGCCAGTCAGAAGCACACCATATAAAAGAATGACACAAACCACAATCCCTGCAACGGAATACAGTGTACGATGAAAATTTTTTCTCATATACCGCAGGGACAACGTAAAATAATATCTCATAATAATCCCCCATTCCTGCACACGTTTTTCGCGCCTGACGAATTTATGTGACGTGCACACAAAGCAGCCCTGTGTCAGGCAAACTGTTTGATCCTCTCATCAGACTGAATCTTTCCGTCAGACAGGGTAATAATTCGATCTGCCATCGCAGCAATCGTCTCATCATGTGTCACCAACACCAGCGTCTGCGAAAACTCCGTGACAGACTGCTTCAGCAGGGACATAATTTCCAAACCTGTCCACCGATCCAGATTGCCGGTCGGCTCATCTGCCAGGATCACAGCCGGATGATTAGCCAGTGTCCTTCCGATTGCCACCCTCTGCTTCTGACCACCGGACAGTTCCTCCGGCATGTGCATCCTCCGATTCTCAAGCCCCAAAGTCTTCAAAAGCTTTTCCTTGTATTCCGGCGACATCTGTTTCCCATCCAGACGTACAGGCATCTCGATGTTTTCCTCTACGGAAAGAACAGGAATCAAATTATATTCCTGAAAGACAAATCCCACCTTCCTTCGCCGAAAAATCGCTCTTGCCTCCTCACTGATATTATGGACATCCTCCCCACCTAAAATCACCTGTCCGGATGTCAGCGTATCGATCCCGCCCAGCATATGAAGAAGCGTCGATTTGCCGGAACCGCTGGTTCCTACGATCGCCACAAACTCCCCCTTTTCCACCGAAAAGGAAATATCGTCTAAGGCTACTACTTCGGTATCCTTTTTCCCGTATACTTTACGTAAATTTTTCACCTCAATAAAGCTCAAAAAATCCCTCCTCCCAGTACGATAACAATAAATTTTTTATCTATTATGAGTGTAACACAGACAGCTTACAAAGAGGTGAAAATCAGCTTACAGTTTTGTAAGAAATAAAATGTCCTGCCGCATTTAACCGCCTTAGCAATGTTCATCGATTGCGAATGTGACAAATTCTGCCACCGAAAAGGAATTCCCTACACCGTTATAACGCATATATAGTTTATAGTCCGGATTAATTTCTTTTAAACGTCTGGGTATTTCCCATATATGATGATTATTATGGTAGGTACAAACTGCTAATTTGGGACGATCATTTTTAATATGTCCGACAGCACCCTCAATAGCATCCAGTTCACTTCCCTCGATATCCATCTTAATCAATGTGATCGGCTCCTGAATATCTTCATCCAATGTTACAACAGGGACAGGAATGTCTCCACTGTCTGATATCTTGTTTGAGGAATCAGATGCACCTTTTTTGAAATACATCGTCCCCTCTTCCGCACCAACTGCAACATTTCGTATTGTGATGTTTTCATACAGTGACAGTTTTTGCTGCATTTTTGTAAGGGAGTCCTGTGAAATCTCATAGCAATATATTTTCTTATATTTCCCATAGTTTTTTATATACGCCAGAGCAGAATCGCCGGTATATGCCCCCAGGTCAACCATCACTTCATTCTCATCACATTGCAGGAGATCAAAATCATAATAGTCATCAAAATTATTTTCTTTCATAGTTTTCTTCTCTTCAAAATCAAAGGACATCCAAAAATGTAATATACCATACAAGACTTTTTTAGAAC
>CAYYGS010000029.1:0-15258 GCA_964471335.1 uncultured Jutongia sp. | reverse complement strand
CAAAGCCTAAGCGTCTCCATCAGACCGACACCGCCTTCCCACGCGCTTTCCAAAGCGACAGAGACAAAAGGTGCAGATAGCAGAACGGAAGAAAGATTAAATTTTCGACGGATAATCCGGGCTTATCCTGCTCAGGTATGTTTCCCGGAGGACAGAGAATTGATGCTTTTATCCCGTGTTCTTTTGAGGTTTGTCTTTACATTTATGGCAGATTCCGTTAATATAGGAGTAGTTTATTTACTAAGCATATATTTATGGAGGTAGTTATGGTACAGAATCCGATTGTTACATTTGAGACGACACAGGGCACGATTAAGGCAGAGCTTTTTCCGGGCATTGCACCCAATACGGTAAATAATTTTCTTTCTCTTGTTCAAAAAGGCTTTTATAATGGACTTATTTTTCATAGAGTCATTCAGGGCTTCATGATTCAGGGTGGAGATCCGGATGGTGTAGGGACTGGCGGCCCCGGTTATTCTATCAAGGGCGAGTTTGCGCAGAACGGTTTTGAAAATGAATTAGTGCATACAGCGGGAGTTCTGTCAATGGCACGTTCCATGTTGCCGGATTCTGCTGGATCGCAGTTTTTTATCATGCACAAGGACGCACCGCATCTGGACGGAGCATATGCAGCTTTTGGTAAGGTGACGGAGGGAATGGATGTCGTGGATAAAATCGCTTGTGTGGATACGGATTATGCAGACGCGCCAACAGAGCCGCAGAAAATGATCCGTGTGACAGCAGAAACCTTCGGAGAGGAATATCCGGAACCTGAAAAACTATAAACATGATTTTTTTATAAAATAATAATTTAATCAGCGCCCGCGGCTTAGATGATGCTTTGCTTTTTCGGCATACATCCTCTCATCAGCCTGGCGGATAAATTCGTCCAGTGTAATGGATGGATTGGGTACAGCCGCCAGACAGCCAAAGCTGGCGCTGATTTTATATGGCTTGCCGGAAGTTTCGTTAAAGAGATCCATATGTTGTTTTACACAATTGATATATTCCTGTGCATCTTCGTCGCAGGAGACGGCACCGGCAACTACAAATTCATCTCCGCCAAAGCGGGCACAAATCTCCCCGTTTTTTGCAGCGCGTAGCAGTGCCTTGCCGACTGTAGAAATAGCGATATCTCCGTCTGCGTGTCCATATGTATCATTAATGGGTTTTAATCCGTTCAGGTCGATTGATATGATCATAATAGGCTGTTCTGTCTCGATACAATGTGTATATATGCGTGTGACCTTTTGATAAAAACCGCGTCGGTTCAACAGGCCTGTTAGCGGGTCGTGAACATATTTATTTTCCAGATTCTGGATAATCGTCTGCTGGCGGCGGTGAGATTTGATAATCTCCAGTGACAGGCTGACATTCGTGCAAAACAGATAATACTGACTCATGCTCGGAAGCTCCTGATCATAGGAGAAGGCAGCATAGCCGATGACCTGTTCCTGCACATGTAATGGAAAGAAAATCAGGCTGCCGCAGTCTTCCAGAACATCGTCAAGCCTGGCCAGCAGATTTTTGGTAGGAAAATCTGTAATGCCCATCCATTCATCGTGGAAGCGGTAGAGCATTTCATCCATTCGGGAGGAATAGCCGTTCCTCTGGTGGATATTGGACTCCTCCAGAATATCAGAGAACTCTTCCTCTGTCAGAAAATCATCTGTGATACAGAGAGCAAAATGACGGTTGGGCAGATCCTCTGAATAAAGCTTTAAACGGTCAAAAAGTTCCTGAAAGGAATTGTGCTCTGTCAGTTCTGCGATCATGCGCATCTGTTTTGTATCGAAATCACGGCTTCGTTCATTCTTAAATTGAAGCTTGCGGATCAGATTGTTCTGTTGGATCAAAGTATGTGTCTTACATCCGCAGGTTCCAGTCAGCAACATTTTGGAATCAACCAGCAGGGTATCTTCGCGTGAAATACCCTGAAAAATGTCGTGAAGGAGTTCGCAGGCAGCATCTGCCATACTGGGAATATCATGCTTGGCCGTTGCGATAGGAGGAATATGATAGAGAGTCTCCAAAATTCCATCAAAGCCAGTAAGCATTACATCTTCCGGGATACGGTAGCCGGCAGCTGTGAGTGTTTCATAAGCCGTGATCGCCATTGTATCATTGGCGCATATGATTGCCTGTGGAAAGGGGAGTTCGCTGTCAAGAAATCTTTGAACTGCCTCCTGCGTCGGGCCGAACCAAAAATCACCATAGCCGATTCGATCTTCCTCCACAGGGATGTTATGTTCCTGAAGCACCTTGCGGTATGCGTTCAGGCGTTGTTCTGAGTATTCATTTCCCTTGATTCCCGCGATAAAATTGATACGCTCTGCATGATGTTCCTCTATGATATGTGTAACTATTTTCTCCATTGACTTTTCATAGTTAAATCGAATGTTATAACAGTCCTTGAATTGCAGCGGGCTGTCAATAGAAATAACAGGGATGTCCTTTTTTCTGGCACTGTCAATGATTTCCTCAATACAGGCGGGGATTTTGATCGTCTGGGATAATATGATAAGACCATCTATGAGATCAAAGTTAATCAGGTCAAATATTTTCTTTTCGCCCTGGTCATGTAAAATCATATCGAACAAGGGGCTGAAGGAATAGAAATAAAGGGACTTGAAACGATACTTTTTTGCGCATTCAGAAAAAACACTCAAAAAGACATCATTATATTCTTCATCTACCCCGGCGGCACAAACCGCAATCTTTCGATCCTTATTTTCTGACAATGACTTATCCCTCCCGTATGATAATATGGTGTTATTATAATATAATTGAATAAAATGTTCAAGAAATGGAGCGATTGTTTAGCGAAAATTAATGATTTAGCATCGGAAATCGAACATATGTACTTGCAAATAAAAAAAGAAAATGGTACAATAGGATGCATCGGTAATCATGTGATATATGAAGCAATCGAAAGAGCAGTGTTGCAGAAATGAGGAGAATTATGGCAAAGCATAAGGAATTAAAAAAATATATAAAAATTCGTCAGGCGGCCGAACACAACCTGAAGGGCTGCGATTTAGATATTCCCAGGGATGAGTTTATCGTATTTACCGGGCTGAGCGGTTCCGGAAAGTCCTCTCTTGCCTTTGATACGATCTATGCAGAGGGGCAGCGCAGATACATGGAATCTCTTTCTTCGTATGCCAGACAGTTTCTGGGGCAGATGGAGAAGCCGAATGTAGATTCGATCGAGGGGCTTCCGCCGGCGATTTCGATTGACCAGAAATCCACGAACCGCAATCCCCGTTCTACGGTAGGGACGGTGACGGAAATCTATGATTATTACCGTCTGCTCTATGCCCGGATTGGCATTCCGCACTGTCCGAAATGCGGCAGAGAGATCCATTGTCAGACGGTGGATCAGATGGTCGATGAGATCATGGGGCTGCCCGACGGCACAAGGATGCAGCTGCTGGCGCCGGTTGTGCGGGGACGCAAGGGAGAGCATGTGAAGGTGTTTACATCGGCGCGTAAGAGCGGATATGTCCGTGTTGTTGTGGACGGTCACATTTATGAACTGACGGAGGATATTCGTCTGGAGAAGAATAAAAAGCATAATATTGATATTATGGTGGATCGTCTCGTGGTTCGTGAGGGGATCGAAAAGCGCCTGGCAGATTCGATTGAAAGTGTTCTGAAACTTGCAGATGGCCGGATGGTTCTGGACATACCGGGAGACAGGCAGATCAATTTCAGCCAGAGCTTTTCCTGCCCTGATTGCGGAGTGAGTATAGATGAACTGGAGCCGCGCACGTTTTCTTTCAACAATCCGTTTGGTGCGTGTCCTGTTTGTCATGGAATAGGTTATAAAATGGAATTTTCTGAGGATCTGATTGTGCCGGATCCCTCTCTGAGTCTGGCACAGGGGGCACTTACCGTTATGGGATGGCAGTCCTCTAAGGATACATCGAGCTACAGCCGTTGCATTCTGGATGCCCTGGCGAAGGAATACGGGTTTGATATTAACACGCCTTATGAGGAGCTGCCCGCAGAGATTCGTCATATGATCATGTATGGGACGGATGGCCGTGTCGTTAAGGTGACGTATCGCGGCCAGAGAGGAATTGGCGTTTATGACGTTGCCTTTGAGGGGGTTCTGTTGAATGTACAGCGGCGTTACCGGGAATCCTCCGAAAATATGAAGAAAGAATATGAGGCGTACATGAGTATCACTCCATGTGGTGCGTGCGGAGGTAAGAGGCTGAAGCCGGAGGCGCTCGCGGTCACTGTGGGAGACCGCAATATTTCGTCTGTAACGGAATTGTCGATATCTGCGCTGATGGACTTTATGACGAACCTGGAACTTACAGAGCAACAGCTGGCCATAGGGCGCCTTGTACTGCGGGAGATCCGTGCCAGACTGCAGTTTCTGCTTGATGTAGGGTTGGACTATCTGACTCTGGCACGGGCAACCTCTTCTTTGTCAGGAGGAGAGGCACAGAGGATACGGCTTGCAACGCAGATTGGTTCCGGGCTGGTCGGTGTGGCATACATTTTAGATGAGCCAAGCATCGGTCTGCACCAAAGAGATAATGACAAGCTGATCATGACGCTGAAAAAGCTTAAGGATCTGGGAAATACACTGATTGTCGTGGAGCATGACGAGGATACAATGTATGCGGCAGATTATATCGTGGATATCGGGCCGGGAGCCGGTGAACATGGCGGTGAAGTGGTGGCTCAGGGCACGGTAAAGGATATTATGAAATGTAAGTCCTCCGTGACGGGCGCCTACCTTAGCGGCAAGATCAGGATACCGGTGCCAAAGGAGCGGCGCGAGCCTTCCGGATGGCTTACGGTGAAGGGAGCCCGACAAAATAATTTAAAGGGGATTGACGTATCATTCCCGTTGGGAGTTATGACATGTGTGACGGGGGTATCTGGTTCGGGGAAGAGCTCGCTTGTCAATGAGATTTTGTATAAGTCTCTCGCTAGGAATCTGAATCGTGCCAGATGTATTCCGGGGCAGCATGACAGTATCGACGGACTGGAGCAGCTGGACAAGGTGATTGCGATTGACCAGTCCCCGATCGGGAGGACGCCACGTTCCAATCCTGCGACATATACAGGGATGTTTGACATGATCCGTGACCTCTTTGCAGCTACACCGGATGCAAAGGCGAAGGGCTATAAGAAGGGGAGATTCAGCTTTAATGTAAAGGGTGGCCGGTGTGAGGCCTGCAGCGGAGATGGAATCATCAAGATCGAGATGAATTTCCTGCCTGATATCTATGTGCCGTGTGAGGTGTGCAACGGCAAGCGATATAATAGAGAGACTCTGGATGTAAAATATAAGGGGAAGAGTATATATGATATTCTGGATATGACGGTAGAGGAGGCGATGACCTTTTTTGAGCCGATTCCATCGATTCGGAGAAAGGTGGAAACACTGTATGATGTCGGACTGTCTTATATTAAGCTGGGACAACCCTCTACGACTTTGTCCGGCGGGGAGGCACAGCGAATTAAGCTGGCGACGGAGCTGAGCCGCCGCAGTACAGGTAAGACGGTTTATGTGTTGGACGAGCCGACGACAGGCCTTCATTTTGCGGATGTTCACAAACTGATCGATATACTGCACAGATTGTCGGAGGGCGGCAATACGGTCATTGTCATTGAACACAATCTTGATGTGATCAAGACGGCAGATTATATTATCGATATCGGGCCGGAGGGAGGTGACCGTGGCGGTACCGTCATTGCACAGGGTACGCCAGAGGAGGTCGCACAGATACCGGAGTCCTTCACAGGGATATATATTGATAAAATGCTGAAAAAGGAAAAAGAGGCACAGGAAATGGAAGGGGAAGAATGATATGAACTCCAGGAAGACTTTTTTTGCGATGCTTGCCCGGATGAAATATATTAACCGGTGGGCGCTGATGCGTAATTCCTATGATGAAAATATCAGCGAGCATTCTATGGAAGTGGCGATGCTCGCGCATGCGCTCGCTGTGCTCGGAAACAAGCGGCTGGGACAGGAATATGATGCGGAGCACGTCGCTATGCTGGGGTTATATCATGATTGTACGGAGATTATCACAGGTGATATGCCCACGCCTGTTAAATATGAGAATCCCCAGATACAGTCGGCATACAAGCAGATTGAGAGGGAGGCGGCCTTTCGTCTGCTGAATCTTCTGCCGGAGGATATCAGAGAGGCCTATGAACCCTTCTTTGTGGAAAGGCCGGAAGATGCCGAAGCGCATAAGATCGTGAAGGCAGCGGACAAGCTGTCTGCGCTGATCAAGTGTATTGAAGAGGAGAAGATGGGGAATCAGGAATTTCTTAAGGCGAAGGAGACGATTGAGAAGGCAATTCATGAGATGGGATGTGAGGAGGCAGAGATCTTCTGTGAAGAGTTTTTGCCAGATTATTACAGGACATTAGATGAATTGTAGGTTGCGGGATTTCTCAGGGTGTGTTAATATAAAAAGGAATATTGCAAAAGATCGAAAAGGGGTGGGACGTCATCATGTATGAAGGATTTGCGTTATCATACGATATGTTTATGGACAACATCCCTTATGATTTATGGGCTGACTATTTAGAGGATATTCTGTGTGGGTACGGCATTAATAAGGGGCTTCTGTTGGAGCTTGGCTGTGGTACGGGCAGCATGACGGTGCGTATGCGTGAGAAGGGTTATGACATGATAGGGATTGACCTTTCGGAGGACATGTTGGAAGTTGTCAGAGAAAAATGTCCCACCGATGTTTTATTTTTACAACAGGATATGCGGGAGATGGAGTTATATGGAACTGTTGCGGCAATGTATTGCGTCTGTGATGGGATGAATTATTTATTGGAGCCACAGGATATACAGGAAGTATTTGTAAAAGCGAATAATTATCTGGATTCCGGTGGTATTTTTGTATTTGACATGAAGACGGAGTATTTTTACCGGGAGGTGCTGGGAGACCGGATGATTGCAGAGAACCGGGAGGATGCAAGCTTTTTGTGGGAGAATGAGTATCATGACGATACCGGCCTGAACGAGTATTTATTGACGATATATCGGCAGGAGGAGGGGACGGAAGGGCTATTTTCCCGCTGGGACGAGCTGCACTGCCAGAGGGCATATTCGCCGGAGGTGATAAAGCGCCTGATTGAGGATGCCGGTATGGAATTTGTAGCCGTCTACGATGCATTGACAAAACAGGAGCCGAAACCGGAGAGTGAGAGACTTTATTTTATAGCCAGAGAGAAGTACCAGGAGGGGAAATATTACAATGAATGATTATATTGTCAGGGCAACAGCCGCGGACCAACAGCTGAGGATTTTTACCTCCTCTACCAGGAATTTGACAGAAAGAGCCAGAGAGATCGGCAATTTGAGTCCGGTGGCAACGGCTGCTCTCGGCAGGCTTCTGACTGCAGGCTGTATGATGGGTTGTATGATGAAAGGTGAGAAGGATATCATGACGCTGCAGATCGAATGCGGCGGTCCGATTGGCGGACTGACAGTGACAGCAGATTCAGGGGGCAATGTTAAGGGCTATGTCAACCATCCTGATGTGATACTGCCGCCGAATGCAAAGGGAAAGCTGGATGTTGCGGGGGCGCTGGGTCCTGGTTTTTTGAACGTGATCCGTGACATGGGGATGAAAGAGCCGTATAACGGCCAGACACAATTAGTATCGGGAGAGATTGCGGAGGATTTGACATATTATTTTGCGACATCGGAGCAGATTCCGTCATCGGTAGGTCTCGGCGTGCTGATGGAACGCGATAATCACGTCAGACAGGCAGGGGGATTTATTATTCAGGTGATGCCCTTTGCAGAGGAGATGGTGATTGATCGTCTGGAACAGAAAATTGCAGATATGGAATCGGTGACCGGGCTTTTGGAGCAGGGGATGACACCGGAGGAAATGGTAGAGTATCTTGTTGGCGAGTTTGGCACGGAGTTTTTGGGAACAACTCCAGCCGCATTTCGGTGTGATTGTTCCAGGGAACGTGTATACCGGGCAATTGCAAGTATCAGCAGAGAGGATATACGACAGATGATAGAGGACGGAGAGCCGATCGAGGTCAATTGTCAGTTCTGTGGACAGAATTATCGGTTTGATGTAGGGGAATTAGAGACAATGCTTGAGAAATGAGGAAACATATGAGCGGAAAAATCAGAGGGTTTATATTGGCGGCTGTGATTTTCGTGTCTGCGGTCGTAATCTGGGGTGTGACCCAGATGGACGATGTTACATATGCCACCGCTGTAGGGACGATCAAGGTCAGTGGTTATCTCAATGTCAGGAAGGGGCCGGGAACAGAGTATGAGCGCCTGAGAAACGGGACAGATTATGTGACATTATCGAATGATACGCAGGTGACGATTCTGGCAGAGGAAAAGTCATGGTACAAGATACGCTTTCTCTATCATGGGGAGCGATTGACAGGATATGTCTCCAAGAAATATCTGTCCGTACACAGCGGTGATATGCGTACACAGGTGCCGGGGGTTGTGTCACCGGGGGCAGTCCTGGTGCGGAGCCGGGCTATGGACAGCGGATGCGTGCTAAAAAAGGATGAGAATGCCGTGAAGTTGTCTCATAGATGGAAGGTCAGGATCTTATCGGAGTCAATTGTTTATTCCAAAAGATGGTATGAGATTTCCTTTGTGTACAAGAAACAAAGGATGAAGGGGTTTGTGCCGGCCGATTCTATTTCTGCTGATTATACGACAGCATTGAATGGTGTCGTGTCAGGCGGCAGAGCGGTGTTGAAGCAGAGTGCGGGCCATACGACACCGGTTTACAATGGAAGTAAGGCCGTAGTATTGGAAAAGAATACAAAGGTTCTGATGACAGGAGAAGAGATAGTTTCCGGATTGAAGTATATCAGGGTCGAGGTGACATTGGGAAAAAATATATACCGGGGATATATCCTGAATGACCTGCTGCGTTTTCAACTGGTGAAACTGGAGGCAGTGGTAACACCGTCGCCGGAACCGGTGGTATTTGAACCGGTGATCGTATATGACCAGAAGGGACAAAAGAAGGGACAAAGCTCTGTAAAGAGGACAAAACCGGTTGCGACAGAGCCGCCGGTGATCGCAAAGACCCTGTCAGAGAAGAAATTTAAGAAGAAGATGTTGAAGGAGGGCTTCCCCAGCAGTTATATCGTGAAGCTGATGGAGCTGCATAAGAAATATCCGAACTGGCAGTTTGAGGCATATCAGACAGGAATTGACTGGTCGGCTGCCGTCAGCAGCGAGAGCAAGATCGGGTTGAATCTGATCAGTAATAATAAGTCCAGCGATTGGAAATCCTTTGAGGAGGGCGCTTATAATTGGAGTACAGATACCTTCATTCCGTTTGACGGCTCTACGTGGGTGACTGCATCGCAGAAGGCGCTGAGATATTATATGGATCCGAGAAACTTTATAGATGAGGATAATATCTTCCAGTTTGAGAGTCTGAAATATCAGGCTGACATCCAGAATCAGAGTGGGGTGGAGAATGTATTGAAGAATACGCCGATGTATCAGGCATCTTATACCTATGTTGATGACAGTGGTGCAGAGCAGACCGCAGGATATTCACAGACATTTATGGAGGCGGCTGGAATCTCCCAGGTCAGCCCGTATCATCTTGCTTCCCGTGTGAAGCAGGAGGTGGTAACCGGGCCGACAGGAATGAGTTCCTCTGTCTCTGGTACAGTGGCTGGTTATGAGGGGATTTATAACTTTTATAATATCGGCGCTAATAACAGTACGAAGCCGGGAGGCGCTGTGGCAAACGGGCTGGCGTGGGCAAGCAAGGAGGACACCTATGGCCGTCCGTGGAATAATATACACAAGGCTCTGATTGGTGGTGCACAATATCTCGGAAGCAATTACATTAATGCAGGACAGGATACGCTCTATCTGCAGAAGTTTAATGTAACGCCAAATAAGACATTTGACCATCAGTATATGGCTAATATTGAGGCTCCATACAGCGAGGGCCGGAAGACAGCAGAAGCCTATGGGGCAGATAAGGCAAATATGAACCTGGTATTTTCTATCCCAGTATATATTGGAATGCCTGTGGTGCAGTGTCCGATGCCGTCGGGCGGTGTGAATCCGAATAATTACCTGAAATCGCTGTCTGTACAGGGCTATAGCTTTGATGAACCGTTTAAGACTGGAGATGCCGGCGACAGGACATACCGACTGACGGTTGATGCAGATGTAAAATCAATCCGTATCCTGGCGGATAAGGTCAGTGCAAGTGCAACGGTGAAGGGCGATGGTGTAAAGAAGCTCAAAAAGGGTGTTAATCGGTATACGGTGTCTGTGAGAGCTGAAAACGGAAGGATCAGAAAATATAAAATAAAAGTGACGAGGAAAACGGCTTGATGATTGCAGACAGAGAAAAAAGAAAACGATATTTGTGGAGCCTGTGTTGTCTTTGGCTGGCAGCCTGTGCTTGTTTATGGCCGGGATCGCGGGCAGAAGCGTCCGGAGCCAGGGTGGCGATTGAGCCAGAATCGGCGACTGTGGTTAAGGGTGATTATTTTTACATTGTAGTGACAATTACATCTTCTGATCCAATAGGGGGATTTGAAGGCTATTTTTCCTATGATCAGCATGTCATGAGATATATCACCGGAGGGAATGTATCAAGTGGAAATGATGATGTATTTACGATTTCGGATACTGAGAGGGAATCGGCTGTCACGAAAATCAAATATTCCATCCGTTTTCTGGCCAGGAAGACGGGAAATTGCACCGTGGAGCTTGAGAAGCCCTATGGGGTCTATGATGAGGACGGTGTAAAAATGTCGGTGGCGTCGGATTCTTTGAATATCCGTGTCATATCGAAAAAAAAGGCAGAAAAGCTGAAGCTTCTGCCAGAGGATCAAGATCTGGCGGGAGAGAGTGAAGGTGCTTCTGTTGCCAGTGACAGCCAAGGAGAGACTGATGATGGGAAAATGGGAGAAGAAGAGGCAGCAGCGGGTGGCGTAGACATTTCCTCTACCGGACAGCCGCCGGAGGGAACAGGAGCCGGTTCGATGGATGGGATACCGGAAGGGGAGGAACAGCCGCCGCAGGAAGCTATAGATGTCACTGCGTTGGAGGATGATCCGGAGGTATCGGAGGAGCAGACAGAGGTGCCGTCAGTGAAAAAAATATCCGGGCCGGGTCGGACCACCTGTATTGTCGTAATTGTGCTGGCATGTCTGGGGCTGGCCGGAATCATAATTTATGCGGTCTGGAGCGGCAGGGAAAGATATGACGTTGAGATAGAAGGATTTGACGACAATGCGGAATGGGACATAGAAAATAAAATATATTCTGCAGACCCGGTATCGCCGGAGGACGCAGAAGAAAATGATCAAAAACCAGAGGAAAGTCTGGAAGAGATAGAGAGGCGTCTGGAACAGAAACGCCAATGGTTGAGAAAGGGGAACTAAGTGATGCAAAGGCGATTTACCAAAAGCGCAGAGAAGGTGATGGAGGATGCAAAAAGCGTCGCCAGGGGAATGGGACATAATTATGTGGGGACAGAACATCTTTTGATTGCTCTGATCAGAAATCGTGGTGTTGCTGCAGAGGTACTGCGGGAAAACGGTGTACAGGAGGAGAAGATTCTGGAGCTTGTGAACGAGCTGATTTCTTCGAATGTGTCGGTTATGCTTCAGGATCGGGAGGAATTTACACCGCGTGCACAGAGGATTATTGAAAACAGCGTGTCAGAGGCAGAGAGAATGGGAGTATCCCAGGCGGGAACAGAACATCTTCTGATAGCGATTTTAAAGGAAACGGATTGTATTGCGGTTCGTCTCTTAAATACAAAGGGAATCAATGTACAGAAGCTGTATGTTGATATTTTGACAGCAGTCGGGCAGGACATGAATAGCGCTAAAAATGAATATATGATGCAGAAAAATAAAAAGAATAAATCTGCGACGCCCGTACTGGACCAATATAGCAGAGATTTGACGGCCTTTGCCCGTGACGGTAAATTAGATCCTGTCATCGGAAGAGAGCGGGAGATCAGCAGAATTGTACAGATCCTCAGCAGGCGTACGAAGAATAATCCCTGTCTGACCGGCGAGCCGGGTGTAGGGAAGACGGCTGTAGTCGAGGGGCTGGCTCAGAAGATTATTGCGGAGGATATTCCTGAGACGTTACAGCACAAAAGAGTATTGACGCTTGATTTGTCCGGTATGGTGGCTGGTTCCAAGTACCGGGGTGAATTTGAGGAGAGGATCAAGCGTTCCCTGAAGGAGGTGCGTCAGAGCGGGAATATCCTGCTTTTTATTGATGAGATACACACGATTATCGGAGCGGGAGGCGCGGAAGGCGCGATTGATGCGGCCAATATACTGAAGCCGTCGCTGGCGAGAGGGGAGATTCAGATTATCGGTGCCACGACAAGGGAGGAGTACCGTAAATATATTGAGAAGGATGCTGCCTTGGAGCGGCGTTTTCAGCCGGTGGAGGTGGATGAGCCGACGGAGGAGGAGACCATTGGTATTTTACAGGGGCTTGCTCCGAAGTACGAGGAGCATCATCATGTAAAGATCACGGAAGCGGCGATGATAGCGGCTGTACGTATGTCTGCCCGTTATGTTAATGACCGTTTCCTTCCGGATAAGGCAATAGATGCTATTGATGAAGCATGTGCCCGGACGGGCCTCAGTCTGTATGTTCCGGCACCGGAACTGCGCCAGATGGAGGAGGAGCTGGTGCGCCTGGAGAAAGAGAAGGAAGAGGCTATCCGTACGGAGAATTATGCGCAGGCCGGTGATATTAAGAGGGAGCAGGAGACGCTGCGAATCAAGATATCAAAATGGCGTGACCAGGCAGAAGAAGAGAAGGATCGGAAGGAACTGCGCGTGACGGAAAATGAGATTGCAACGGTAATTGCGGATTGGACAAAGATCCCGGTGCAGAAATTGCAGGAGGAGGAGACAGAAAGGCTTAAGAAACTGGAGGAGATCCTGCATCAGCGGGTGATCGGGCAGGAGGAAGCTGTATCGGCTGTGTCTAAGGCCGTGCGCCGTGGCCGGGTGGGACTGAAGGATCCGAACAGGCCGATTGGTTCCTTCTTATTTCTGGGACCGACTGGTGTGGGTAAGACAGAATTGTCGAAGGCGCTGGCAGAATCTGTCTTTGGCAAGGAGAGCGAGATCATCCGGGTTGATATGTCAGAATATATGGAGAAGCACAGCGTATCGAAAATGATAGGTTCTCCGCCGGGATATGTGGGATATGAGGATGGAGGACAGCTCAGCGAAAAGGTGCGTCGCCATCCGTATTCTGTGATCTTGTTTGATGAGATTGAGAAGGCGCACGCGGATGTATTTAATATCTTGCTGCAGATCCTGGAGGATGGTCATGTGACAGATGCACAGGGTCGCAAGGTAAGCTTTAAAAATACAATCCTTATCATGACATCGAATGCGGGGGCACAGCGTATCGTTGAGCCAAAGCATTTAGGTTTCGGTATCCAGGATGATGGAGATGCTGACTATAAAAAGATGAAAGACAATGTGATGGAGGAGGTCAAGAAGATCTTTAAACCGGAGTTTATTAACCGTATTGACGAGATTCTTGTCTTCCATATGCTGACACAGGAGGATATCCAGCAGATCGTTCGTATCATGCTTAATACGCTGAACAAGCGTACAAAGCTGCAGATGGGGATTTCACTGGAGGTGACAGATGCGGCGGTAGCGCACTTGGCAGAGAGTGGTTTTGATAAAAATTATGGTGCGCGTCCTGTTCGTCGAGCGATTCAGACAAAGGTAGAGGATGAACTGGCGGAGAAGGTACTGGAAGGACTGATTCAACCTGGAAATCATGTTGTAGTTGATTATGTAGAGGACAAGATTCAATTTCAGGCAGTTGTTCGGTGAAATACAGATTTTTGGTAGAAAAGTTTCACCTTTTATGGTATTCTGTATGTAGTGCAACAGGAGAAAAAGAAAGAGATATGCAGATGCAGAGAAAGAGCATCCTACGATAAAATGAAAAAGCACAGGAGGAAAAAGAAATGGCAGTTATCAAGGAATTGATCCGCAAGGAGGCAGACGGAACACTGAGTTTTGGTAATATTGAGTTGGACACGAAACAGAAGAAGCCGGATTTTGAGTTTGAAGGTGATCTGTATAAGGTGAAAACCTTTAAGGAGATCACAAAGCTGGAAAAAAATGGTTTGTTTGTCTATGAATCTGTACCGGGTACTGTCGTGACAAACATGAAAAACACAGGGGACGAAGTCAGCTTCCGGGTAGAGGGATGGGAGGATTCTTCCATTACATTGGAACTGGAACCGGATGCAGAATACAAGGCATACGTAGGTGGTATGAATTTGGGAAAAATGAAGACAAACCTGGCAGGAAAGCTTAACTTAAGTGTAGAATTAAATCCGGGCCAGGTGTGTGAGGTAAAGGTGGAAAAGATATAATTTATGGCAAAAGCAAAGAAAAAGACGGTATATTTCTGTAAGGAGTGCGGCATGGAGTCGGCAAAATGGCTTGGCCAATGTCCGGGCTGTGGGTCCTGGGACAGCTTTGTGGAAGCTCCGTCCGCACCTGTACTGTCTGGAAGGTCTGCCAGCCGTCGGGAGATTCCGAAGCCGTATCGACTGGCGGAGGTGAATTTTTCGGAGGAAACAAGGATCGTCAGCGGCATTGAGGAGTTTGACCGTGTACTCGGCGGCGGTATGGTAGTAGGCTCTCTGGTGCTTGTTGGTGGCGACCCCGGTATCGGCAAGTCTACGCTTCTTCTGCAGATGTGCCAAAAGCTGGCTGAGATTGGAAAAAAGGTGTTATATGTCTCAGGTGAGGAATCGGTGAAGCAGATCAAGATGCGTGCGGACAGGCTGGGGGTATTTCAGCCGGACATATTACTTATGAGCGAGACGGATCTGGATATTGTGTCAGAGGTCATTACGCGCGGGACACCGGATGTTGTCATTATTGATTCGATTCAGACAATGTACCGTGAAGAGCTGGGCTCTGCACCAGGCAGTGTGGGACAGGTAAGAGAAACGACAGGTACGCTTCTTCGTCTGGCGAAGGGACTGTCGGTTACGATTTTTATCGTAGGCCATGTGACGAAAGAAGGCGTGGTGGCCGGGCCGAGAGTGTTGGAACATATGGTAGATACCGTTCTTTATTTTGAGGGCGGGAACGGTGCTTCGTACCGTTTTTTACGTGGGGTTAAAAATCGTTTTGGTTCAACAAATGAGGTAGGCGTTTTTGAAATGCAGGGAACCGGATTGGCCGAGGTGTCAAATC
>CAYYGS010000028.1:0-15270 GCA_964471335.1 uncultured Jutongia sp. | reverse complement strand
TAATTATAAAACAGGAGGGTAATGAAATGCCGCCAAAAGCAAAAATAACGAAAGATATGGTTATTGACGCTGCATTTGAGGTTGCCCGTAAAATAGGTGCGGAAAATATTAATGCAAGGACAGTGTCAAAAAAATTGAACTGTTCCACACAGCCTGTCATGTATCACTTTGCAACGATTGAAGAGTTGAAAAAAGCTGCCTATAAAAAAGCAGACCAGTATCATACGGAATATCTTATAAGTATTACAGAACCGCAGGAAGATGTTATGCTTGGAATCGGATTAAATTATATCCGATTTGCGGTTGAAGAAACTAATTTGTTCCACTTTCTTTTTCAATCGGGTATTGCTGCCGAAAATAGTCTGCCTGAAATGATAGATTCTGAAGGCCTCATACCTGTCATTTCTGCAATGCAGGAAGCTATGGACATGAACATAGAGCAAACAAAAGAAGTTTTTTTAACACTTGCCCTGTTTGTTCATGGCTACGCAAGTATCCTTGCCAACATTTCATCGAAACATGATGAAAAACTTATAAAGGCGCATTTGAAACGGGTGTACAGAGGTGCGGTATTAGCTGTGCTGGGGGAAACAGGCGGTATGGATCATATTACTAAGAAGGGAAACGAGTATGAAAGTGATTTTACACGATTTGGATGTTCAATATCATGAACTGATTAACGGGAAATGTGACGAGGTCATTCATGCAGACGGGAAATACGCTCCCTGTCAGGGCTGTTTTGGCTGCTGGACGAAGCATCCGGCGGAATGTTTTATGAAAGATAGTTTAAAGCAGACGGCACGTGTGATTGGACAGGCAGACGAATTGGTCATTATTACGGAAAATCTATTTGGCACTTACAGCCCTGCAGTTAAAAATGTTCTTGACAGAAGCATTGGTATTTCAACTCCGCTAAGTACTTATCGCGGAAAGCAAATGCACCATACCCTGCGTTATGGAAAGCACAATTTATTCAAGGTAATGGTGTATGGTGATATTACAGATCAGGAAAAGGAAACCTTTACATATATGGCAGAAAGAAATGCAATCAATAATGGATTTGAAAAGTCGGAAGTGATTTTTTTTAATGATTTTTTTCGCATGGAGGATTTAGTATGAAAACAGTATTTATAAATTGCAGTCCGAAAAAAAAGTTTTGCGCTTCCGCTTATTTTCTGGGATTGCAGCGTTTATTTGTGAAAGGTAAAAAAGTGACGGAAAAGCTGCGGAATAAAAGTGACCATCAACGTATTCTGAATGAATTGTCGGATGCAGATACTGTTATTTTTTGTCTTCCGTTATATGTGGACAGTGTGCCATCACATGTGCTGCCCTTTCTGAAAGAGATGGAGCTTTTCTGCAAAGAAAACAGTATTCGGTTGACTCTTTACAGTATTTCAAACAATGGCTTTATTGAGGGAAATCAAAGCGAGCCGTTACTGCGGGTTTTTCAAAATTTTTGCGAGAGAAGTAATCTGGAATGGGGCGGTGGAATCGGAATCGGCGGCGGAGTTATGTTGAATGTTTATCGAATTGTATATATTGTACAAATCGGATTATTATTTCTGAGGATCCTGCTAAATGGTATTCAGAACGGTAATTTTCTGCCTGCAGGTGCGCTGGAAATTTTTGCCAAACAGACACTTATCATTGTTTTTTTGAATCTGGGTGTATTTTTCTATATCATAAGAATGGGCAGTGCCATTAACAAAGGAAAATTTTTTGGCAAAAAATATACCCGTATCATGATACCGTCATTTGTGTTTATTATTTTTGCAGATATCTTTTTTGTAATAATTTCCATTTTCCAGGGTGGGCTTTTTAGAGGATGGCTTGCAAAAAAACAGCCTGACTGATTTGTCTAAACAACCATACCCATCTTGTTCTGTAACAGAGCCTTTGATTTGAGAGTATCATCCGGAATTTTCGGAATGGACAAATTTATGATCTTATGATACAATGAACCTTACTGATGTGTTTATTTTTCCAAAAGGGGATGGCAGGTATGCGGGTGATAGACGGTATGCGGGCAGAACCGGTGAAGCCTGTTTTGGTGGAATCGCTGGACGATGCCTCTGTCAGGCATCCAGAGCTCTGCGAGACCCGTAAGGTGTGTCCGGTGGAGGTAATGGCCGCAGCGACACGGGATGTGAGCGATATTTCCCTGAAGAAGCCGTGTTATCAGTCTGTGCGGGAAGCGCAGGGGAAGCCGGTCAGCTATGAGAAATCGTCTGCGCAGGCGGTACGGGCCAGAGAGGCGGAGGCTGTACCGGAGAATGCGGAGAGGATGGACTGTCGTCCGGCTGACGGAGACTTGACACTGGGAGAGTTGTTTCGCCATTCCATAACGACCTGAGAATACGATCCGGACAGGTATGATTTCAGGAAACAGTATTGTGAAATGGAAATTACATAGAAAGGATTTGTGCTGTGATGATTAGCAGTATCAATAGTCTGACACTCAAACCGATAAAACCATATACAGGGAAGGGGCCTTCCGATACAACGATTACAAGCTTTGATGAAATGCTGGAGAAGCAGAAGAAGGGCCGGAAACTTGCGATAAGCTCGGAGGAGATTGCAAATGGTACAGCCGTGACGGGCGCTGCCGCAGATAAGAGGGCAGAGAAGAAGTCATCATCGGAGGAAGGGAATCTGAATCAGAGCGCGCAGGGAATCACGGGTGCTTCCTACCGCAATCCGACGACGGGGGCGTCTGTCCGCTATGTTGATGTGGCGGAGAAGAGCGACGAGGGAAAGAAGCCGGTGCAGACGGAAAGTACATCGAGCGTATCGACGACATCTGCTGATTCGATGAAAAAGACAAAGTATGACGAATATTTTAAGAAGGCGGCTGCAAAATATGATGTTTCAGAGAGCTTGTTGAAGGGGATTGCCAAAGCAGAATCGAATTTTAATGCAAAGGCTGTGTCAAGTGCGGGAGCGATGGGTGTCATGCAGTTGATGCCGACGACGGCAAGTTCCTTAGGCGTTAAGAATCCATATGATCCGGAGCAGAATATCATGGGGGGAGCAAAGTGTATCTCACAGAAGCTGAAGGAATTTAACGGGGATGTCAGGCTTGCACTGGCGGCGTATAATGCAGGAAGCGGCGCTGTGAAGCGATATGGAGGCGTACCGTCCTATTGTAATAGTTACGTAAAGAAGGTACTAAGCTATAAGGAGGCGTTTGAAACAGCGTCAGCAGTTGCTTAGAAAAAGAGGAAATATGTACTACAGAAATGTAATATGGGATTGGAATGGTACCGTGGTTGATGATGTCGGGATTGCTCTGGATGCGGTAAACGATATGCTCCGGCAGGTGTACAGGCCGCAGATTGATATCGAGCAGTACCGACGGGCCATGAATACGCCAATCCTTCTTTTTTATAAAGAGTTTTTTGATTTAGAGAAGACATCTTTTGACTGGGTGGCTTCTTATTTTCAGGAGTATTATGCGGCTCACTGTGGGGAGCTTTTTTTGCATGAGGGAATCCATGAGTTTTTACCGGAGCTGCAGGGGCAGGGCTGTAGACAGATTGTCCTGTCATCGTCAAGAAAGGATATTATAGAGGGATATGCGGCGCATTTTGGGGTAGAGAAATATTTCGAGGCAATCCTCGGTGCGGATGACCTGCTGGCAGGAAGCAAAGTGGAGAGAGCTGTGGACTATTTTGCGGCGCATGGGATTCGTTCAGAGGAGACGGTTATGATTGGTGATACCGTCCATGATTTTGAGGCAGCCTCCGAGCTGGGGGTGGATTGCATCCTGCTGGACTGCGGGCATCAGGACAGGGAGAGGTTGGAGCACTGTGGCTGTCTGGTCTGTCATGATGTGGATGAAATAAGGAACTTTATAGAGAGAAATGACGGCGCAGTCCTTTTGGGTAATGGTTTTTGATGATGCCATTTTGCGCTTTGCCCCAGCCAAGGGGCTGATTTTCAAAGCAGACGAGTATCCAGCCTTTATGCGTGCTATCGCAGGCAAGCGTTTCCCCCTGCAGGAAGCGACCGGCTTCTTCTTCGGTACAGGCTTTATGCTGTGCTGCCAGCTCTGGTGACAGGGCTTTTGACAGCGCGTGCGACGGTTCAAAACGGTTTTTCCTGATGACGCCGAGATCCAGGCCGGCACGGAGTATTTTCAGGCCTTCCGGAGACGGTGCGTTCGGCGGCAGGAGATACAGCTCATCGCCAAAAAGTTCCGGGAGGGAACCATCAGTGAGAAGAAGGCGGCTGCAAAGGAGAGTATATTGTGGCGGGATCTCCTTTAGCCGGGCGGAAGAATCCTGCAAGTTCAGATATTTCTCAGCAAATTCCTGATACAGGGGAAGCGCGTCACGAACGGAGAGGCTTTTTGTCTTTCCGTTTTTTTTGTCCTGTTTGCGTGCCTTTTTGGGGACTTGTCTTGTGTCGGAATATGAGAGCATTTGTGAGGAGCAGGTCTGGCGAGCTGAGATGCTGTCGCCACGTTTCTCCAATCTGGCCACAAAATGTCCTTCGCCCCTTAATTTATGCGGCCACAAACGCAGTGTGCCGTGGAGCGCATGGAAGAATTCGTCCGATGGTATCGTGCCTTCTTCGCAAAGCAGTTGGGTGAGCCTGTCCCGGTTGATATAGTCAGGACGGCCGTCGCACAGGCCGCTGTCCTGTCCGTCCAGATGATTCTTCCAGTCGGCCAGAGTATAGTCGGGATGCGTTAACAAAAACCATGCGATCATCTCCTCATCTTCCTCTGGGGCAAAGGTGCAGGTGGAGTAGACAAGGACGCCGCCGGGACGCAGCATTTCATCGGCGCAGTTTAAGATCATGCGCTGCCGTTCGGCACAGTGCGCAATGTTTTCGGGACTCCATTCGCGGATTGCAGTTTCGTCTTTGCGGAACATTCCTTCTCCCGAACAGGGGGCATCGACGACGATGCGGTCAAAAAAGAGGGGAAAACGGGAAGCCATCTGATCTGGTGTGTGGTTCGTGACCAGGGCGTTGATGATTCCGAGACGTTCCATGTTCTGCGATAAAATTTTGGCGCGGGAGGGAATGATCTCGTTTGCCACGAGAAGCCCCTGACCCTGTAGCAGTCCTGCAAGCTGGGTGCTTTTGCCGCCGGGAGCGGCGCACAGGTCGCAGACAGTCTCACCGGGTTGTGGGTCTAAAAGACTGACAACCGACATGGCACTTGGCTCCTGAATGTAATAGGCGCCCGCCTCGTGAAGGGGATGCCTGCCGGGATGTTCTTCGGGAACGGCATAAAAGCCTCCCTTCGCCCACGGCACAGGTGTCAGGGTGAAGGGAAGCCTGCATTCTTTTCGTAGCAGATTTTGCCGCAGTCCATAGCTTTTTTGTTCGTCATAGGCTGCCAGAAAATCATCCCACTCGCCGTCCAGCATCGGACGGCGCAGATGGATGAATTCCTCAGGTAAGGGAAGGCTCATCATACGCATCATGTCATGAAATCAGCCCGGCGATATCGATATTTTCGCCAGTGATACCAACTTGTGCGCCATCTCCGGCTTCTGAGGATTCCGGATGTGCGATCAGCCATTTATTACATGCCCACAGATATTTATCGTTTTCGTTGAGGATGGTGATGTCCGGCTTTGCCTCGTTTGTTCCCTTCGGGAGTACGATCACAACGCGGAAGCCCTCATTCTTTTTCGCACTGCAGGGAGCATAGTGGAGAGTCGTAGCATAAAGCTCGACGCCTGTTCCCTTCGGGCACAGGAAAGCCTCCGTTTTTGAGGAATCGATTTTTCCATCAATGATATCCTGCTGTCTGGCTACCAGAAGAATGGCATCGTCAGCGGCGATGTCGATCTCGCTGTCCCGATGATACTCGAAGCAGTTCAGCTTCGTATTGGTACCGTTACAGTAACCGATTTGGATGGGCATGCCGCCATAGCAGTTGTCACGCAGCTGGCCGTAAGCGGGAGTGTCCTCCAGTCCGGCGTCGGATGGTACGTATACGACGCTGTCGGATGGCTTCGGAGTCGTTGCCTCCAGTCGTTCTAAAAGGAGCTTGCAGTCATATCCGTCCACGACTCTTCCATAGGTTCTGAATGCTTCATCAAATACAGATTGAATTTTCATGATCATATATCCTTTCTTCCTATTACAATATGTTTTCTTGTCTGTAATAGTAGTATAACACATCTTAATGCAGGATGAAAAGTCAAAGCTGAATTAATTTCGATGCCGGGTTCCTGCGTCAAAAAGGGTGTATCAAAATTAATTCTTAAGATATTTTTTATTGATAACTGTAGTAATATTGGGTATAATGACTTAATTGTTTGTGCCAGCGAGGCTGGCATGTCTGGAAGGTTAAAAAAGGCGTGTGCGGATGGAGGTAATTATGGCAGAATATTTTATTTCAAATGAATATTTAAAGGCAGGATTTTGTACCAAGGGTGCCGAACTGGTACAGCTGCAAAATTTAGAAAACGGAAAAGATTATTTGTGGTCCGGAGATCCGGCTTATTGGAATCGGGTTTCGCCGGTATTATTCCCATTTGTAGGGAAATTGCAGGATCAGCGTTATCAGTATGAGGGGCAGTGGTATGACGGGATTGGGCAGCATGCCTTTGCAAGGGATCAGGTCTTTGAGCTGGTAAAACAATCTGTTGAGGAAATCTGGTTTGTACTGAATGATAATGAGGAAACGAGAAAAATCTATCCTTTTGCATTTTCTCTTCATATTGGTTACCGCCTGGAGAAAAAACGGCTTCATGTAATGTGGAAGGTAGTTAACCGTGGGGAGAAATTGTATTTTTCCATCGGGGCGCATCCGGCATTTCTGTGTCCAAAGGCAGGGAGTCAGGAACAGAGCATGGATGGATATTCCATTGATCTGGGCTTACAGCAGCCATCGATCCGCAGTGGGATTCTGACAGACAAGGGAGTGCTGGGAGAGCGGACGAAAGATCTGGAATTAACGGACGGGGCATTGCGTCTGACAGAACAGTTATTTGATGAGGATGCATTGATTCTGGATGGGGAGCAGATCCGTTCTGCGGTAATTCGTGATCCTTCCGGCCGGGCTTATCTTAAGATGGAGTTTAATGCGCCATTACTGGGGATTTGGTCACCAGCAGGAAAACATGCCCCGTTTGTTTGTATCGAACCATGGTATGGCAGATGTGACAGAGAAGGCTTTGATGGAACTCTGCAGGAGCGGGAGTATGGAAATGAACTGGATCAGGATGGGGTGTTTGAGCGGGAATATACCATTGAGATTTTGGATTAAAGGATTTTGCAATATCAGTATTACACGCTTTAAGGCAGGATGAATGGCAAAACCCTATTGTAATCTGATAAATTAGCATATATAATAATCAGGTAAATGCATACAGGCTTCGATTATGTTTCTACAAATATCAAATCATGAGGTGGAATTTCCATGGCAAAATACGAATTAACCATTAAACTGGCGCAGATCCAGCGTCTTGTGGAAGAGAGAAAGTACAAAAAGGCAGCGGCTCTGATGGAGACAATTGATATCCGTCAGGTGCGTACACAGGCTGATCTGCACACTTTTGCGGAGGTGTATGTCAGAACGGAGCAGTTTGCTGCGGCGAAGGCTATTTATCTGCGCCTGTATAAAAAGAAGCGCACAAAGCGAATACTATATCGTCTGCTTTATCTTGCGATTCGCACGAATGAGTTGGAGGAGGCAGAAGATTTTTATCAGGAGTTTTTGGGGCTGAGTAAGAGTGACAGGGATAATTTGATTTTGCGTTACCGCATTGATAAGGCTAAGGGGGTTCCAATCAGCCAGCTGATTGAGACGCTCGAGCTGCTTAAGGATGAGGAATATGTAGAAGAATGGGCGTATGAGCTGGCAAAGTTATATCAGCGCGCCGGAAGAGATGAGGATTGCCGCAGGGAATGTGAGGATATTATTCTGTGGTTTGGTGAGGGAGAAATCGTGGAGAGGGCGGATATGCTTCTGGATTATCTGGATGGAGATCCGCAGCTTTTTTATGAGGATAAGGATTACACGATAAAGCCGGAGGAAATCAATCCTGATGATACAGGTTCTCTGCCGGAGATCGACGAGGACCTGATTGAGCAGGAACGGAAGAAGACGCGACGCAAAAGAAAGACAGAGACAGATTCTCAGTCTGATGAGGAGACGGAAGACGAAGAGACGACCGAACGCAAGACGAAGGGAGGATTCTTTGGTATTCCGGCGCTGTTAAAGCGTGGTAATAAAAATACAGAGAAGAAGGAAAGCGAGGAGGAAGACCCGAAGACATCTGATTCTGTACAGATTAATGAGGAGGCGGTACAGGAGTCTGCCGATGGTCAGAATGGGGATGGACAAAGTCCGGTTGTGCAGGATACGGATGCACAGGAAGCTTCGGTGCAGAACATTGACGAGCAGTCTGCCCGGATACCGGCGACGCAGAGCGCAACGGCTCTGGAACAGGATCTTCGTGAAACCGTGGGACAGGTGATTGAGGAGGAGAAGAGCAATCCGCAGCCGGAAGAGGCAAAGCATTCCCAATCAGGTATGGGTATCACACAGGATCTGGCAAAGGAGATCGCGGCGATTTTTGAGGCAGAGAAGAGAGAGCAGCTGAAGGAGAAGGCGGTAGCTGTCATGAGTGAGGTGCCGGAGATGGTGGGAGAGGTGCCTAATATTGCTGTGAGTGTCGTGGACCGTATGGCGCATGCTGTACAGAGCAAGACGGGACGGCTGTATATTCCACTGGATGTGTTGGAGCAGTCTGATGAAATGGCGGCCTCTGTGCAGAAACCGGACGGAATGGAAGAGATCGTGGCGGGGGGAACCGAGGAAGAGGTAACAATGATTGAATTGGATCAGATTATGCCGGAACCGGATATTCCGGAATTAAAGCAGGTTATACCGCAGGACAGCCCGGAGCTTGGTAACCAGCCGGCATTGGAGGAGAAGGATCTGCCGACAACGAAGGCGCTGCATCACTCCTTTGATGATATGCTGACTCTGATTGCGGGAGAAAGAGAGCCAAAGCATTTTGTGCTGATCGGTACAGGGGAGGAGCGCATTTTAGGTATTACGAAGAAGATTGTCCGTGTGATGCATCAGAAAAGATTTATGTCAACCTGTCAGATTGCCAGGATCCATTCGGAAAAGCTGAATGAAATGGATCTGCTGAAAGTGTGCGGGCAGATCCGGGGGAATTGTCTGTTGATTGACGATGCGGCAAGCCTGACGTTTCCGACGATTACCAAAATATTTGCAGTGATGGATGCCTTTCATGGCGATTTCACTGTGGTACTGGCAGATGAAGGGAATACGCTGGACGAGCTTTTTAAGGTTGCACCGGCGTTGGCAAGGCGTTTTGAATATGTGATTGATATCACGCAATACGATGAAGAGGATTATATTTGACAGAGAAAGGATGGAGTGCGGATGGCAGAAGAAATTCATGTGATCGGTCATATTAATCCGGATACGGATTCCGTCTGTTCTGCGTTGGCCTATGCAGCATTAAAGAGGGAATTGACCGGGAAGAATTATGTGGCAAAAAGAGCGGGGGAGATCAATTCGGAGACGCGTTTTGTGTTGCAGCGTTTCAGTATGGCCGAGCCTGATTTTGTCAATGATGTGCGCACGCAGGTATTTGATATTGATGTTGTGCGCGTGCCGGGAGTCAGCAGTGATATTTCTCTTAAGCGGGCATGGGAGCTTATGAAGGAGGAGTGTCTCGTTACGCTGCCGGTAGTGCATAAGGACGGTACGCTGGAGGGTCTGATCACCATTGAGGATATTGCGAAGTCCTATATGGATGTCTATGATAATAGAATTATTGCTTCGGCAAAGACGCCTTTCGGAAATCTGATGGAGACGCTGGAGGGAGAGATGATCGTGGGTGATCCACAGGAGGTGATATCCTCCGGCAAGTGCTTGATTGCCGCGGCCAATCCGGATCTGATGGAGAGCTATATCGAGAAGGATGACATTGTGATTCTGGGAAACCGTTATGAATCCCAGCTTTGTGCAATTGAGATGGATGCCCGATGCATTATAGTCTGTGATGGTGCGATGGTGTCTTTTACCATCAAGAAAATGGCAGAGAGTAAAGGGTGTTTTATTATAAAAACGCCATATGATACATATACGGCCACACGTCTCGTCAATCAGAGCATGCCCATCCGTCATTTTATGAAGAGACATGATCTGATTACATTTCAGAGAAATGATTATATCGATGATATTCGTGAGACGATGGCGAAGAAGAGGCATCGCGACTTTCCGATTTTGGATATCAATGGGACATACTATGGCATGATCTCGCGCAGGAGTTTGCTTGGTGCGCGGAAGAAGCAGCTGGTGCTGGTCGATCACAATGAGATGACGCAGGCGGTGGATGGTCTGTCCGAGGCAGAGGTGCTGGAGATCATTGACCATCATCGGATTGGCAGCCTGGAAACAATGAATCCGGTCTTTTTTCGTAATCAGCCGCTGGGTTGTACGGCAACGATTATTTATCAAATGTATCAGGAGAATAATATTTCTGTCAGCAGGGAGATTGCAGGATTGCTCTGTTCTGCAATCCTGTCAGATACGTTGATGTACCGTTCTCCTACCTGTACTGAGACAGACAGGGAGGCGGCGCAGGAATTAGCGGAGATCGCCGGCATTGAGGTGGAGAAATATGCCAATGAAATGTTTGCTGCCGGGAGTAACCTTATGGCGAAATCGCCAGAGGAAATATTTTATCAGGATTTTAAGAAATTTGCAGTTAATAATTTTTCCTTTGGAGTGGGGCAGATTACTTCAATGGCACAGGAGGAACTGGATGCCATAAGGGATACCATGATTCCTTATATGGAAAAGGCTATGGTAAACCATGGGATACCGATGCTGTATTTTATGTTGACCAATATCCTCAGGGGGAGCACAGAGCTTTTGTGTGCGGGGACTGGTGCAAGAGAGATTGCACTTCAGGCATTTCGTATGCCTGAAGATTCACAGCAGATAATCTTACAAAATACAGTGTCAAGAAAAAAGCAGATTATACCGGCTATGATGCAGGTCATGCAGGAGGAATGACATATTTCTGCCATAAATAGCCTGTATGATTGATATAATGGCCGTGCCGTATACAGTGGCATGACTGGAAGGAAGAAAGGGGAAAAATACTATGAAGAAAGGAACATGGAAGAAGCGAATTTTTAGTGTGGGATTTGCAGTATTGTTGTCTGTTTCACAGCTTGTGTCATTGATTCCGCCGAGTGTTGCACATGCGGAAGGCACCGGGGACGAGGCAAAGCTCCGCATCGTATTTACGACAGATCTGCACGGCCAGTTGAGCAATGTGGATTATTCTACGGGAGCTGCGTATAATACGGGTGGACTGTCGAAGGTGATGACATTGCTGAAGGCGGCGAGAGAAGAGGCGGGGGAAGCCAATACTCTTACTTTTGATCTGGGCGATGTTATGTACGATTATACGACAGACTATATTTATGATTACGATGAGAATGAGATTCAGCCGATGTATCAGGCGATGGCGGCTGTGGGATATGATGCGATTACATTGGGAAATCATGATTTTGAGTATACGCTGCCGTATATTCAAAAGCAGTTGAGTGCTACAGGGCTTGCGGACAAGGTGGTTGTATCAAATATTACAGATGCCACAACGGGAGCTCATGTCTGGAATCGAAATAAAATGATTGAAAAAATGCTGACAACGCCGAATGGAGGCCAAGTGAAGGTGCGTGTCGGTGTGATTGGTGAGACGATTCCTACTTTGTCAAAGAAGCGCTGCGACTATACGGGCGTGTTAAAGGGCGAGGATATTGTGAGTAATGTGACACAGGAGGCGCAGATTCTGAAGGCGAATGGTGCAGACATCATTGTTGTACTGGCGCATTCCGGTGTGGGGGAGGAAAATCCGGTAGCTATGGACGAGAATGTATGCTACGCCCTGACGAAAATACCAGAGGTCGATGTGGTTCTGAGTGGGCATAAGCATGCATTTTTCTGTGCGGATGGAACGACAAAATATGATAAGTATCCGGGTGTGGATACGACAACGAGACTTGTGAATGGTAAGAATCTCGTGATGGTGGCGAATAACGGAAAAGGCATCGGTATGGTTGACCTAGGCTTTACGGGAAATGCGGAAAGCTGCAGTCTGGTCAGCCGGAAATCTGTCCTGCGTAAGGTAAAGAAGGATACGGCGTCAGATGATGCCATCAGTGCATATATGGGAAAATGGGCTACGACCTTTTTGAATGACAGCAATAAGATTCTCTGTGAGCTGGGGGAGTCGAGCCGGATGGAAAATTATTTTGGAACAATAGAGGATAGCGGCGTTATGCAGCTTCTGAATGATGTTGCGATTTCTTATGGATTACAGTATAAGAATGTGACAAATCCACAGTATAAGGATCTGCCGATCGTGGCCGCAGCGGCGTATAACCGTTATGGTGCAGGAAGTGGCGAAGATTATTATGATATATCCGGCAACTTCACAAAGGCGGATCTGTATCAAATGATCAGTTACCGAATCCAGCTGTGGTCCTATGTGGTGACGGGAAGCCAGTTGAAGGAATTTTTGGAGTGGTCTGCCAGTTCTTATGAAATGCCGGGGGCGCCGATTGCTTCACCGCCAGTGTCAACAGCGCCGGCAACACCAACGACAGAAGCCGCCGTGTCAACAGGAGCAGCAGCTTCAGCAGATGGGGAGGATATAAAAAATACGATATCAGGCGCTGTGATTGGTGATAATAAACAAGAGAGCCAATCGATAGGTCTGATTGATAAATTGCTTTCCTATGAGGGGGCAAAGCCGATCCAGTTCTTGCTACAGGAGGAGTGGCGTACAAATTGGAGCAACTTCTATATTATGGATGGTATTGAGTATCAGCTGGATACTTCGGTCGAGCCAAGATATGACCAGACGGGAAAGATGATCCATGATACACATCGTGTGAAGAGTTTGACAAGAAACGGCCAGCCGATTGCCGATACGGATCAGGTGCTTTTGATCCTGAACCGGCTGCCGGGAACGATTCTGCCGAGCCAGTTTACGACGGAGGGACTGGGAAAATACAGTGCGGCGAATACAAGAATCTTTTTTGAGAGTTATCTGGACGAACAGTCTATGTGTGGAACGATGAAACACAATGTGGATAATAACTGGAGCGTAAAGACATCGAACAATTACCAGTATGTCATCAAATCGGGTGCGGGATCTGCAGATGTTGCTGAGAAAAAATCATGGTTCCGCGAGTTGTTGGATGATACAGAAGATTTTTACTATTATCTGGCAGATTTTTCTGATAAGAATGGTAATGATACGACAGGGCCGAGCGTAAACGTGAAGTCGCTCAATGAGGTTGAGACGAATAAGGATGTTCCGGTGGCGGTACAGGCTACGGATGGTTCCGGGATTTATGCGGTGAGATATCTGCTGGGGAAATATGCAATTGATTCAGGTGCGTGGGACAATGCACCGATTGTGGACGGTTCCTCCTTCTTGTGTAAGGAGAACGGAGTATATTCTGTCATGGCGATGGATGTTTACGGAAACCGTTCGATTCGTTATATCCGGATCAATAATATCAATAAGAGTGTATTGGAAGCACCGAAAGTGGCTACTTATACTAACAGAAAATCATACATTGAGGGAACAGCAGAACCGGATGCAACCATTTACTTTGAGGTGGAGAGTGGAGATATTTATAAGACTGTGGTTAAGATTGATGGCACATTTAAATATGAGCTGCCGCCGCAGAATGCTGATACAAAGATATTTGTTTATGTGGTTGATGATGAGGGAAGGGCCAGTGCGAGGACAGTTGTTACGGTGAAGCGGACCGGGCCGAATAAACCGGTGCTGAATAAACTGGTAACCAGTTCCCGAAATCTCAGCGGCGAGTTGAACGATGCAAATGTATATCCTGTCTTTTTCATCGATTCAAAAAAGATTGTATATATGCAGGAGGATGAGACAAGGAGTTTTTATGAAAAGTCCGAGATCTTTGATCCACAGTATACAATACAATATTTAAATTTCAATATTAATGAGAAAGGGCAGTATTCCTTTGATTTACCGGAGCTTTTGCCGGCAGAGTCTAAGGTGCGGATGCGTACGTTGGATGTGGCTTCAAGAAACAGCATGGGAACCAGCAGGACGGTAAAACAGACAGTTCCGGCGAAGCCGACGATGAGCGAGGTGACAAATCTGTCCAAGAAAGTGAAAGTATTTACGGAGGAACAGTGTACAAGCGCTACCCTTAAGGTGGGAAAGAAGATTTATACGATCCGGAAGGCGACATATGTGAAATCGAAGAAGCTGTATCGATATACACAGAAAATTTCGCGTTCTGATTCCGGAGTATCGGTACAGGCATATCTGACGAATGTAAAGGGTAATAGTGAGAAGTTGAAGGTGACAAAGAAAGAGGTAGTGCCGGATACGCCGAAGCTGAATAAGGTGAGACCGGGTGCAAGGAAGATCACGGGTCATGTCGATGTGGTCGGCGACAGTACAGGGGAGGAAGAAGTGACTGTCAGCAGTACGAATACGAAGGTATTTGTTTATGTCGGCAAGAAGAAGTATTCCGCCGTGATTAATTTTGAAGGTGATTACAGAGTGAAACTTAAGAAGCCGGCAGCGGCCGGGGACAAAATCAGGGTCAAGGCAAGAAATGCCAAGGGTGCTAGTCTGGTGAGGAAGCAAACGGTATAAAATTATATTTTTAAGGCTAAAAAAGAGAAGGCAGGAAGAAAGACTTCCTGTCTTCTTTTTGTGGAAAGGCACAGACATACTCACGGGGGCATAGGATATAGGGATAGCCGGAAAGAGGTATTCCATTATGCAGTCGTTTCCACAACCCTTAAGTGCGAAGGAGGAACAGGAGTATTTAAGAAGGTGCAAGGAAGGAGACAAACATGCCCGTGACTGCCTGATTGAGAGAAACCTGCGTTTGGTTGCGTATATTGCCAGGAAATATAATAATGGCGAAAAGGACATGGAAGACCTGATTTCAATCGGCACAATCGGTTTAATTAAGGGGATTGATTCCTTTAATGAGAAAAAAGGGATACGGCTGGCGACTTATTGCGCCAGATGTGTGGAAAATGAGATTTTGATGTTTATGAGATCTCTGAAAAAGAGTGCAAGAGATGTTTACCTTTATGATTCTATCGGGGCGGATAAGGAAGGCAATGAAATCAGTCTGATGGATGTCATTGAATACGAGGATGAGGATGTGGCCGAGCGGCTGACCAGAGAAGGAAATATCAGTCAGCTCAGTCGTTATATTGATGAG
>CAYYGS010000027.1:0-15509 GCA_964471335.1 uncultured Jutongia sp. | reverse complement strand
GTATTTTTGCTTTTTAAAGTGGCAGTCATAGCAGGAGCCGCGCAGGATCCAGTTATGCAGAAAAGCAAAGGTGTAGGGAGGTGCTGTGGACTGGTCTATCTTTTGATGACCGTTGGTGTCAATTATGGAGAGACCGGAATTCCAACCGAACAAAGCCTTGTCCCGGAAGGAGACGGAGGCGATATCACCTTGTTCTGCCAGATGATTTTTCCATACACCGGGTGAAGGCACGCCGTGGCATACCACATCAATGGTAATGAGATTGGTATATTTTCGCTTTTTCAGAAAAGTATGAAGCGCGGCGACCTGACAGGCACATCCGGAAAAGAGGACGAGACTGCCGTCATCAAGCAGCTGACGGATCTGTGGATAGACCTCACGTGTATCGCTCTGGACATATTTCGATTCAAACATCCGGCGCACCTCGTCCATCTGATTAGAGACAATATGCTTCACCATAAAGTCATCCGTGAAAACAGCGCCTGCGACATATCCACCCTGTCGGATGATGTGTTCTGCTAATATAGGGAAGACGCCGCCGGAGGATGCTTTTTTTCGTACCTCATCAGAGGCCATAATGGCATAGCATTCTTCCGGATTGGGATTGCCCTTGATCGGACTGCAGAGGGGGCATGTCTGTACACACTGCCGGCACCCCGTACAGGAAGCGGCATCAACGGTCGGAACAAGAAATCCCTCTTCATTATATTCTGCGTGAATCGCTCCTGTCGGGCAGGAGTCCGTGCAGGACATGCAGCCGGTGCAGTCCTGTACTTCTGAAATATTATGATAGGCATCGGCTCCCGCCTGAGGCCGGTTTGAGGTATCCCATGCCTCGTAAGTCTGCCGTACAAAGTCCTGTATTTCTTTTCTGTCTATTTTCCGCAGGCATTCAAATAAAAGCTCCTTTTTATATCGTGGAACCTTTTTATAAAATTCCCGCAGCGTCCTGTCCAGAAGGCCGAAGGTGAGAAAGCTGTCATAATGCGCGGCGATCAGGCTGCAGTATGTGATGATCTCCTCATTTCGGTGAAGTTCACTCTTTTTTGGTTTTTGATGTGTGACGGCGAGAAGCCTGGGGATATAATCAATGTTGCCATATTGTGCCAGACGTATGGAAAATTCATATTCCTGCCATGCGGGAAGCTGCGCATCAAAACCGCCGATGGCCTCAAAGACATCCTTTAGCATCAAAAGCGTTCCAGGGTGGATGAGCGGCTGATCCAGGATACAGGGATAAATATTTCCCGATCTGCACTGCATCGGTACAGACTCTGGTGGATATTCGGATGCTTCCTCCCCATCCATGGATGCATAGCTGCAATATACGGCATTATGGCCGCTGCTATCTGATAGGATCTGGTTCATTTGTGCCTCCAGCTTATCCGGTATCCAGAGCATCTGGACATCCAGAAAGGCAATATAGTCTCCACGGGCGTAGGATATGCCGATATTGCGGCTCTGGTGTATGCCGAGAGGTTCCTCGTTAATGATGTAAACCAACTGATCATGTTGTCCGTAGTTTGCCTCGACGATTTGGAGGGTATCATCTGTGGATGCGTCATCGATCAGGATGAGTTCATAATTTGTCCATGTTTGTGCCAGAATACTGTCTATGGCAGGACATAATAATTTGCTCTGGTTGCGCAGTACGGCTATGATGCTTACAAAATGGTCTGACATAATAATCCTCGTTTCTGTTTTTTAATATCTTCGAATAAGTAGAAGAACTTGTATAATAGATATCTTATCATTATATGGGAAAATCATCAAGCAATTGCCCGACGGCAGAAATGGACGAAATTTTATGTTTCCTTTTTTCGTTAGAGATGGTATAATGAGGAACGGTAGTATTGTTTACTTACTGCTTCCCATCGGATCGTTTTTGATGATAGCCTGTGTGACCGTATTGCGCAGGGGTTATTGAGCGGTTGCGAGGGGGCTTGTCAGGCGGTAACCGTACTTACTGTCAGACAGAAAATGCCGACCCACGGGTCGGCATTTTTAAATATAACCATATTTGATTGGTCAGTATGCTATTTCTTTTTTTTCTTCTTCTTTTTCTTATTACTGTTTCTGGCTGGTGCAGAAGCTTTGTTGCTGCTGTCATTTTTTGGTGCTGTCGCTGTCTTATTATCGTTGGCATTCTTTGATGTGGAGGCGTTGTCACTGCTGCCATTTTTTGCCGGTGTATTTGTCTCGGCTGCCGTATCACTCTTGGCTGCTGCCGGAGTCTTATCGCTTCCTGCGGATTTTGCCGGAGCCGCCGTCTCCACGCTGGCTTTTTTCTTTTGCGTGGCGGCTTGTACCGCCTGTTTTGGCATTTCCAGGCGGAGTTTGTGATTGATGCCGAGTCCGATACCGATCAGGGTATAGAAAATCGGAGAGATCGCGACGCAGGAGTCGTTTGTCAGGCACAGGATCAGATAACCGATCGTGGAGGCCATGATGCCAGTAGATCAGAAGGCAGTCGATCAGATACCAGCCAAAGAAGAAGAGCAGGGCTAACAGCGATATAACGCCTGTCTGGACGCCAACCTGCAGATACATGCAGTGGGGTTTTGTAATGATTTCGTTGATGTGTCCTGAATTATATAATCCTACCAGATCATCGTTTGGGAAAGCGATGATAAAGGTGTCCGGGCCGCTCCCGAGGAAGAAATATTTTTTCAGGAGGGGAATTGTGCGGGACCAGAGGTAGCCACGCATGTTGGCGAGCTTGTAACGTTTTTCCAGATAATTTACACGGTCCTTATCTGTGATTTTGGCCAGTTTCATCATATTGCCGGCGGTACTGCGGCAATAGTAGCTGGAGCTGCCCTCCTTCATGAGATTTGAAAAATACCACATATTTCCATTGATGGTAATGCCAAAGCCCTGAAAGGAATCATCACGCACA
Source organism: uncultured Jutongia sp. (assembly GCA_964471335.1). Classification (GTDB taxonomy): domain Bacteria; phylum Bacillota; class Clostridia; order Lachnospirales; family Lachnospiraceae; genus Jutongia. Next base: position 12,610 of record CAYYGS010000027.1, on the reverse strand, counting down.
GAACAGAAGGTAAACGGAAAACGCTCATCCTGTATGGTATAATTGATGCCGTCCTCGGATAACTGGTAATCAATTTCATTACCATCTGAATCCTTGAGTGTAAATTCATCACTTCCGTCAGATTCCTGTGTTACATAAAATTCCAGGGATGCCGCGTCAGCCTCTTCACTTGTCTGATAGACGACTGTAACATTGTCCTCATTTGTCTGGATTTCCTTCAGGGAATAAAATTCCGGTGTGGTTGTGAACATTCCCTGCAGACGCGATAAAAGAACATTCTGGTTCATCGCATTGATCAGGAAGAATGCGGCAATCACGACAACAATAGCGCTGACGCCGATTTTCCAGTTTTTAATAAATACTTTACGCATGCACAAAAACATCACGAAGAAGGAAACTGCCAGAGCCACAATACCGGCACGCGACTGTGATGCAAATAATATCAGTACGAGAGAAGCAACCAGCACTGCATAGAAGATCCGCAACGAGAGCTTTTTGGAGGAGAAGATCAAAACCAGCAGGATGGGAATGACGAGCGCCGTGTAAAATCCTACGTAGTTAGGATTATACAGAGAGAGATAGGGTCGTCCGATTTCAAAATTGAAAGTCAGCGGACCTCCGGTGTAGCTGGAAGGAGTCATAAGCTTCTGGCCGAAAGAGGTGCGGAAAAAATCGTGTTTGAAGACCTGTGTCAGTCCCAGTGCCGTCATAACGGTGATTCCCGCCACAAACCAGTTCATCGTGCGCTGCAGGGCACCCTCATAGTGCATAATATAAAACGCATAATATGCCATAATTCCATAGCCGATCAATATCCAAACAGATTCAAACTGTTCGTAAATTCCGTGAACAGAGAAGTAGGAATATTTGGATGCAATGGTAGAAATAATGGAAATTCCGCAATATACGGCCAGAGGAATCAGATTTTTGATCCATATGGGATTCTGTTCCTCGGCAAAAAAGAGATACACCATGCAGAAGATCATATAAACGCAGGCGATAATCACCCAGACCATTTTGTAATATAGAAAAAAGTCATTGGTATTCGCATAGCTGGTATACCACTCAAACCTGTCCAACAGTGTATCGTAGTTGTACATATAGGCGATGAGTGGAATGACCGCAAGCAATGCAATGATGGGCAGAAGCAATCCCAGAGGATATTTCTTTACGGTTTTGCTGTTTTGCCGTTTGTTTTTTGAATAAGACATGTGAACCTCCTAAAACTTTCAAATTATCATGCTAAAATTAAATTATACATGTTTTTCCATAATATCTCAACTCCAAAATTTTTTGACGGCTAATTTTTGTTGTGATATACTTATATACTATATGATTAAATAGTGCATTGATTTGCCGGAAAATGGGAGATACTAAGGTGATGAATCATAATGAAATAAGAAAAGATGGGGCGGATGGATATTCTCTGCGGGAACGGGTCTTTCATCAATTGCGGGAGGATATTCTGACAGGCCGTTATACACAAATGGAGGAGCTTAAGGAGGCGGCTGTCAGTAAGGAGCTGGGAGTTTCCCGCACTCCTGTCAGGGAAGCGCTTCGTCAGCTGGAGCTGGAGGGACTGGTTTCGATCATTCCCAATAAGGGAGCATATGTCCTGGGGATTACGGCACAGGATATCTACGATATTTATATGATTCGTTCCCGGCTGGAGGGGTTGTGTGCAAAATGGGCCTGCGATAAGATTACGAGAGAGCAGCTGAACGAGCTGGAGGAGATCACTTATCTCAGTGATTTCCATATTCAGAAGGCGCACTGGGAGCAAATCTATGCGCTGGATAACCGATTTCATTTATTATTATATGCGGCTTGTGGAAGTAAGGCTCTCAAGCATGTCCTGTCAAATTACCATCATTATGTGGAGCGTGTCAGGAAGAATACGCTTTCCTCCCGTATGAGGGCGAGAGAGGCGGCGGCTGAACACAAGGCGATCCTGGAGGCGGTGCGCGAGCAGGATGCTGACACGGCAGAGCGGCTTGCCAATGAACACATTGAGAGATCACTGGCGAATATTAAGAAACAGGGTGTAGAAAGACTGATGAGATAGTTAAAATACAGTATGGAGGGTTAGTATGAAAAATTACGATCCTTATAAAAAGACGATTTTGTTTTTTGCTTCTTTGGTAAATATTGCTTTGATGACGGTTGTTTTCGCATATATCTGGTACGGGTATTATGCATCGACCATGTTTTTGCGCGTCAGCTTTTATCGACGGGGTAATTATGTGATATTGGCATTGTACAGCGTGCTTCTCTTTTTCTTTTCTAATATGTATGGAGGGCTGAAGATCGGCCAGCTGCGGCGTATTGAGGTTATGCTGTCCCAGTATCTGAGCCTTTTTCTGACGAATTTTGTCATGTATGTCGTGATCTCCCTGCTGGCTTTCCGTTTTGTTGATCCTGTGCGCCTGCTGGCATCTCTTGTCGTAGAAATGATCATCTCCTCTTTCTGGAATGTTTTGATCATCCACTTTTATAACGTGATCTTTCAGCCATGGAAAATACTTCTGGTCTATGGAGAACGTCCAGCGGCAGACCTTATATATAAGGTAGAAACTCGTCGGGACAAGTATGCTATTTATGATGCCATCAATATTGATGCGGGGATGGATGCCGTTGCTGAAAAGATGAAAGAATTTCAAGCAGTCATTATCGGAGACATCTCTGCGATCAAGAGAAATGATATTCTGAAATACTGCTATGCCAATAAGATTCGTGCCTATGTGATTCCTAAGCTCTCGGATATTATTCTGATGGGGGCAGACCGGATCCATGTATTTGATACACCATTTCTGTTGTCAAAGGGATATACGTTGAGTTTTGACCAGAGATTCTGGAAAAGGACAGTAGATCTGTTGATTGCAATCCCGCTTACGATACTCGTTTCTCCTGTTATGCTGGTGACGGCAGCCGTGATCAAGCTGTATGACAGGGGACCTGTCTTTTATAAGCAGGTACGCTGCACACGGTATGAGCGGGAGTTTTCTATCTATAAATTCCGCAGTATGATTGTTGATGCCGAGAGCGATGGTGTGGCCAAGCTGGCATCTTCGAATGACAGCAGGATCACCCCGGTGGGAAAGTTCATTCGGGCAACACGTATCGATGAGCTCCCGCAGCTCTTTAATATCATCCGGGGCGATATGTCTTTTGTTGGCCCCAGACCAGAGCGGCCTGAGATCATGCATGAATACTGCAGGACGATGCCGGAATTTCGGTTCCGGACCCGTGTTAAGGCAGGGCTGACAGGGTATGCACAGGTATACGGAAAGTATAATACGACGCCATATGATAAGCTGAAGCTTGATCTGTTCTATATAGAAAATTATACGCTTTGGATGGATTTGAAGTTGATTTTGATGACGGTAAAGACAGTCTTGAAAAAGGATGCTACAGAGGGCGTAGCAGAGGGACAGACGACAGCACAGAAGGAAGAGGGAGACGAGGAGTCAGTAGAGCAGATCCTGCAGGAGATTGTGCAGAAGGATGACAGTCAGAACGGACAATAATAATAGGAAGGAAGTGTTTGGGTGAAGAGGGCATTGCTTGTGACGAGAGTCAGCGGTTTTATTCCGCAGCATGAGATGAATAATGTTAAGATTTTACAGGAGATGGGCTATGAGGTGCATTATGCAACAAATCTGAATGTTGTTGTTTACGGACGCGATAATAGCAGACTGGAAGGAACAGGGATCATCACACATCAAATTGATTTTGAGAGATCGCCCTTTTCACCGAGTACAAAAAAGGCGCTGGAGCAGTTGGAACAGCTGATGATGAAGATTCCTTTTGATCTGATACACTGCCACATGCCGATGAGCGGCGCTTTGGCGAGGATAGCAGCGCAGGACGTTCGCAGGAGGACCGGACGGAAGGTGCCGGTTTTCTATACGGCACATGGGTTTCATTTTTGTGCAGGGGCACCATGGAAGGACTGGATTTATTATCCAATAGAGCGTTTTATGGCAAGATACACCGATTGCCTGATTACGATGAATCAGGAGGATTACAGGAGGGCATGCCGTTTTCCGGTGCGTGGTTCCGTAAAAAAGATTAATGGAGTGGGAATACGCCTCGAACGTTTTGAGAAGTATCAGAAGGAGAGCTGGGAAGCCCCGCGGGCCGGCATGCCTGAAGGAGTGCAGGATGGGGAGAAAGATATACGGGAGAAATACGGGATTCCGGAGGATTACTGTATTGCCGTTTCTGTCGGTGAATTGTCGGAACGAAAGAATCATATCACAATAATAGAGGCAATGGCAGAGGCCAGGGATTTAAAGATAGTGTATCTGATCTGTGGCGACGGAGAGCAGAAGGATGCGATTCGCAGGAAGGCGTCGGAACTGGGGTTGGAGAAACAAGTGATATTGACGGGATATGTGGACAGTGTTCCGGCACTTTTACATCAATGTGATGTGTTTGTGTTTCCCTCTACAAGGGAGGGGCTTCCGGTAGCATTGATGGAGGCTATGGCAGTAGGACTGCCTGTCATCGCATCGGATATCCGGGGGAATCGTGATTTGATTAAGCAGGGCAGGGGAGGCTGTCTGGTGAAGGGGTTTCATCCATCTGATTATGCCAGAAGGCTGCGCTGGATGTTTCTGGAAAAACCGGAGGATTCTATATCGCGGCAGGAGCGAAGGAGGCAGATGGGACTCTGGAACAGGGAGCGTGTTAAGGCCTGCTGCCTGCCAGTGGTAGAGAAGCAGATGAGAAAAATATATGAAAGCCTGGACTAGTGCGCAGGAAATGAGGAGATATATGAAAAAGATACAGGTGCTTATGTCAACGTATAATGGGCAGACATATTTACGGGAACAGCTGGATTCCATCCTGGCACAGGATTGCGAGGAGAAGGGCCTTGCAAGGCTGAGTGTGCTTGTGCGGGATGATGGTTCTACAGATGGCACAGTGGAGATTCTGCAGGAATATGCCCAGCGTCATCCGGAGCGATTTGAATGGATTGCGGGAGAAAACTGTGGTGTGATTAAGAGTTTCTTCGCGTTGATAAAGCATTCGGACGAGGAGTCAGATTATATTGCACTGTCAGATCAGGATGATTTTTGGCAGCCTGAAAAGCTGAGTGTGGGGATACAGAAACTGGAAGAGATGGAAGAGGATGGCAGGCCGCATTTGTATTGTTGTAAGCCGCAGCTTGTGGATGAGAAGCTGCAGCCGCTCACATCGGAGATCAAGAGGCCGTTGATTCGCCCATCTTTTTCCAATGCACTTGTGGAAAATATTGTAACCGGCTGCACGGCCGTTATGGATCGGACAATGCGTGATCTGGTAAGGTCGGATATTCCTGAATTTACCGTGATGCACGACTGGTGGCTTTATCTGGTGGCAAGCTGCTTTGGAACTGTTTTTTATGATGAGACGCCGCATATTGGCTACCGGCAGCATAGTGGTAATGTGGTGGGATGGAATGTGAGCCGATGGCGTGAGTTTCAGGAGAGGGTGCGGCGGTTTCGTGGTAATCGTCGTAATATCAGCAGGCAGGTGACAGAGTTTTTGCGGATATATGGTGATGCCTCTGATAAGAAGCTTCTGGAGGCATGCCGGGGAGACGGCGAAGTGGAGGAAAGGCTCTGTCTGGCGAAACGTCTGGTGGAGAGCCGGCGCAGTTTTTGGAAGAGAATGCGGCTTGTACGGGAAGGAAGGATCTGGCGGCAGAGAAGAATGGATCACAGAATTTTTATGCTGATTCTTTTATCGGGAAGCTATTAAATGGAAAAGGCTGTACTAAGGACGACAAAAGGTACGGCATCAGGATTAATATGTGAGAATGAGGAGGATTATGGGCAAGTGGGAGAAAATAGCGGGGTATTGTAGAGCATATGGTGTGGCGGGAGCTGTCCGGAGGATTTATTCCAGATTTCTGATAAAGTACCGCCTGGGGAGGCGTTATTACCCGATCCGTTTGGAGGAGGAAGAGCGGAAGAAGCAGGAGATGTATCGTCCGCCACGTGATATTTTATTCAGTCTGGCCGTACCCCTGTATAATACGCCGGAGGAATATCTGCGGGAAATGATAGAATCTGTCCGCGCGCAGACATATGCCCGGTGGGAACTGTGTCTGGTGGATGCCAGTGACGGGGAAGGGCTTCGGGAGAGAGTTATGGAATACAGCCAGGGCGATGAGAGGATACGTTACCAGAGGCTGGAGGAAAATCAGGGAATTGCAGAGAATACAAATGCAGCACTTGATATGGCGCAGGGAGATTATATTGGACTTATGGATCATGATGATATTCTACATCCTGCTGCGTTGTATCAGGTGTTGTGCGTGATCATGCAAAAGGGCGCTGATTTTATCTATACGGACGAGCTTACCTTTGAGGGGACGACGGATCGTGTGCAAAGTATTCATCTGAAACCGGATTTTAAACCGGAGGGCTTTCGGTATACGAATTATATCTGTCATTTTACTGTGTTTTCGAAGGAGTTGTTGGAACGCGCCGGCCGTTTTCGGGCAGAATTTGACGGTGCACAGGATTATGATTTGTTCTTGAGGATGACAGAATGTGCCGGGCAGATTTGCCATATTCCACAGGTGCTGTATTATTGGAGACTGCATGTGGCTTCGACAGCTTCCGGTGCGGCGGCAAAGCCCTATATTGTAGAGAGTGGACGGAGAGCTCTGGCAGAGCAGATGGACAGACTGGGAATCCCGGCAGATGTCAGGGCGATGGAGGAGTATGGATCTTTTTATAAAGTACAATATTGTGTGCCGGAGAACGCCGCTGTCTTTTTGATGACGGAGAACGAGGAGGCTGCTGAGAGAATGCGCCTGCTGACACAAAATCTTCCGTTGACAGTGACGGCAGGCTGTGAGTTGATGCCGGCTGATTATATTGTGCTGGTCCGGGATGGCTATACACCGCAGGAGGAGGGAGGAGGCTGGCTGACGGAGCTTTTGTCCTGTCTCCAGCCTCCGTCTAATGCGGCTGCTGCGCCTGTGGTCTATGACAGAGGAGGACGTATCTGCCATGCCGGATACTGCTATGATACAGTGTGGAAGGAACTTATACGGCCTCTGTACCATGGAATGCCGCAGGAGGATCCGGGTTATATGAACAGACTGCGGTTTCGACAGAATGTTTCACTGCTTGGAGGGGCAGCTCTGGCGGTGCGAGGAGAGATACTTGATGATTTTCTGGAAAAGACAGAATGGGATGAACAGTCATGGAAGGAGCCTGCCTTCTGGTTTTCTCTTTGCCTTTTTATTCAGGGACGGGGAGAAGATTGTGTGATAACGCCCTTTGCGCCGTGGCGGCAGGAGGAAGATCGTGACTCCGATGAGATTTCCAGCCGGGAAAGCTGGGAGGAGTTCCGGCAGTGCTGGAGCAGGGAACTGGAGAATGGAGATGCCTGTCTGAATCCCGAAATGAAGCGGCTCGGAGGTTATTATTTCTTATTTTAATCTGGATCATAGATGTCGGTGTGGACATTTTATACAAAAAGAGGGGAAGATAGGATGAAACAGTTATTTTGGAAATATAAGGAAATCATCATGTATCTGATTGTCGGTGTGATTACTACGGTATTCAGCTGGGTTACGTATGCTGTCTTTGTGAGGGTGATGCCCCTGGTTGCTGCAAATGCGTTATCCTGGTTTGTAACGGTACTTTTTGCTTATGTGACCAATAAGCTCTTTGTCTTTGAGAGCAGGAGCTGGCGCTGGGAATTGGTGGCAAAGGAGGCGGCTGCCTTTTTCGGATCGAGGGCGGCCACCGGCGTTTTTGAGGTGGTAGCACAGCCTGCTTTTTATTATATCGGGCTGGATCAGCCGGTACTGCATGTGAAGGGACTGCTGGCAAAGATTCTTACAAGTGTCATCGTGATGGTGCTGAATTATATATGTAGTAAGCTGTTTGTATTTCGAAACAAGGGTGGACAGTCCTCTCTATAGACATTAAGCGTGATGAAAATCGACATACCATTATGCTGGTGAATATTACAAGAAGTGTGTCAAAACTGTGTCAGATGGGGCTTGAAAGGCTGTGCTTTAAACATATTTGACAAAAAAACGGACAAAATCGCCGGATTTTTGTGATGCTTTTTCCTTGACATTAAAATCAAAAAAGGATAGGATATTGCATGAAGTTAGTAATCTATATTTTAAGGATTCGCACCTGTGAAGTTGGGTGAGGAGAATTCAAATCACAGAAAAGGAGACAAAAGTAATGAAGAAATCAGTAAGAAAAGTATTAGCATGTTCATTAGCGGCTGCTGTTGCTCTTTCTGGATTAGGTAATTTCGGCGTAGCAAGCGCTGCAAAGAAGAAGGTTAAGAAGATTACCATGAAGGATACGACAGTCCTGGTTAAGGTTAAGGGCAAGGTAACATTAAAGGTTAAGTCCGTAAAACCTGCAAAGGCAAGCAAGAAGGTTACATACAAGGTAGCCAATAAGAAGATTGCCTCTGTATCTAAAAAGGGTGTTGTAAAGGGTAAGAAGGTTGGTACAACAACTGTTAAGGTTATTTCCAAGTCTAACAAGAAAGCAACAGCCAAGGTTAAGGTTATGGTAGCTAAGAAGGTGCCGACTAAGGTAACATTGGATAATAAGACTCTGAAGCTTGAGCCTGGTAAGGATCAGAAGTTAAAAGCTACGGTTAAGGGCAAGGGCGTTAAGAAGGCACACAAGAAGGTAACATGGAGCACAAGCAAGAAGAGTGTTGCAAAGGTAAATAAGAGTGGTAAAGTGACAGCAGTAGCAACAGGTAGTGCTACAATCACAGTTAAGACTCTGAATGGTAAGACTGCAAAGTGTACAGTAACAGTAGCAGCTTCCGCAGCAGCAGTGGCAACACAGCCTGCAGCAACTTCTGCAGCACCGGTACAGACAACACAGCCTGCACCATCACAGATGCCAGGGGAAAGTACACAGCCGTCAGCATCAACACAGCCGACAAATGCACCGACACAGGCTCCGACAGAAGAACCGACACAGGCTCCGACGGAAGAACCGACACAGGCTCCGACAGAGACACCGGCAACAGTTGCTACAAGTGAGGCAATTACAGCAGATGCAGACGGAAACTATACACTTCCGACAAGCGCTTCTTCTATCGTAGTGAAGTATGGTGACAAGGAAGTTAAGGTTTCTAAGACAGCACTTGACAAGTTTGCTACAGAGACAATTGATGCAGCAAAGGTTGCTGAGAAGTATGTTACAGATTGGGTAGATGTTGATGAGAAGGTAATTACTCAGGAGGATACATTCCAGGGTCTTACACTGGCTGACTTCGGTATTGAAGGTGAAGTAAAGATCGAAGGCGATGGAGCTACAAAGACAGTAACAAACGGCGATGATGTATATACAGTTACAGTAAATCAGAATGCAGAGGATGAGTATGCTGTTTCTGTAGAGGGTCAGAGCGATAAGGTTGTTAAGATCGTAGACGAGAATACGATAGAGGTAACGAAGGACGGAGAGAAATTCGCTACAGCATCTAATAAGGACGGTAAGCTTGTACTGAATCTGGCTGGCCGCGAGGATGTATCTATCACAGCACTGTTTGATGCAGCAGAGTAATAATAAAGCATCAGGCTTGAGATTATTACGAAATAGCTAGATATTATGATTCCTCGGCTCCTTCGGGAACCGGGGAATTTTTTAACTAATAGGAAATTGCTCATAGAAAATGTTTTGGCGTTGAGGGGCTTATTGGCGTAAGAAAGATGGGGGATCATGATGAGAATATTTGGAAGAGGAAAGAGAATAGCCGTTCTGGGGACTGCAGCGTTGCTTTTGACCGCATGCGTCTGTTATGTACCTTGTGCAGAGGCGAAGAGTAAGACGACATCATTGGATGTGTATGTGTATGTGGGCAAGAGTGTAAAGATTCCGGGAGGCGGGAAGCTTCGGTGGACAAGCAGCAATAAGAAGATTGCTTCTGTGACTGCTACAGGAAGAGTGAAGGCAAAATCTGCTGGAACGACGAAACTGATCGGAAGAAATAAAAAGGGAAAGACCCGAATGGTCTATAAGGTAAAAACAGGCAATTACATTACGGGTATTAAATTGAAATCAGCGTCCTCTGTGACGTTATCGATAGATGGCAAGAGCCAGATCCGGGCGAGTGTGAAGGGGAAGCAGCCCCTGTACTCCGGATTTACGTATAAATCGTCTGACACAGATGTGGCAGAAGTGTCAGCAAAAGGAGAGTTGACGGCAATGGGCGGCGGTCTGGCAGAAATTACGGTACAGTCGCTCGCCACAAATAAGAAGGGAAAGAAGTATCAGCAGAAGGTGACAGTCTATGTGCAGGATACGGCACCGGCGCCTGTGCCTACGCAGATACCGGCACCCGCATCGGATGGAGCTGTTGTTGTAGCAATGGAACTTCCGACGGCAGCGACACCAGCACCGGGAACACAGACACCAGCGCCGGTACAGACGCCATCGGGTGTAGGAAATACTATCTCTAATGTTATTCCACAGATTCCTGTGCCGTCATCGGATCAGCTGACAGCAGCGACTCTGGTGGTAAAGGATGCAGCGGGAAATCTGCAGACATTATATTTTCTGAACAGGGAATATACGGGGACGATGCAGCTGGAACTTTTCGGATATTCCCTTAGTTCCGGGGCGAAGGTGCCGGATGCCCTGAGGAGAATTATAGAGCTTGGTAAGGCGGGCAAATATATGAGAGACCAGGGAGTTCGCGTACTCCATGTCTCGACAGATTACGGAAAGTGTGCAGTGAAGAATCTGGCGACAGAGGAGACCGTGTATTTTCAGGTGTACGAAACAGATACAAATTATGGTACGCCATATGGCCTGATCATTGCACAGGGAGATACCAGAGATAAAGTGATGGTGAAATAGGATATGGATGCATGGAGGATTATCATGAGAAAGGGACTGATTTGTCTGGGGATCGCATTGGGATGCCTTTGCACACCAATTGCGGCAAAGGCTGGCGGAATCAACGGAAATGAAGCAAGTGTGATTGCTGCAGCGAGAGGTACATTTGAATATGAAGGAGAGACATATGTCGCAAAGGATTCCTATGTCGCTCAGCTGCAGGCAAAGCTGAGTCAGGACGATGTAGATCTCACGGCAGAGCAGGCCTCTGAGGCGATTGCTGAGATATACAGCAATGTAGCGACGGGTGTTAAGGAGGGATATCTGCAGAAGGTATCGGGCTCCGGCGGTCAGGGAAATGAAACCGGGACAGGCGCAGGCGCTGGGAAGTCGCAGGATGATAAGAAGGGGACGGATGGTCAGTCTGGTAAGAACGGAGAGAAAGGGCAGAATGGAAATGACGGCAGTCAGGGTGAAGAGGCTGGAACAGGTGCAGAGGGCAGCGAGGCCTCTGACGGTCAGACGTCAACGGATGTGCGCTCGGAAAAGCCCTCGAAGGGAGAATTTTCTCTTGATATGAAAAAGGCGCTTGAGGCGATTCGCCTGACAGAGCAGAGCACGGGAAAAGAGGTAGAGAAGGCGTTGAAGGAGCAGTATCAAAAGCCGGTTATGACGGTTTATCCGATTGTTTTACTGCTTTTGACCGCCATGATGCTTGTGGCTCTGGTAATTAAGAAGAAGGGGAAGTGGAAGAAGATCTGGCCGTCAGGTCTGGCGATGCTTTTGCTGATTTTTGGCATGACGATAGGATCGCTGGCGGCAATTACGGAATTTGGATTTTTTAGCGGGCGTGTCCTGGTGAACCAGGTGGCATCGGAGGGATACTACAATAAGGTATATGAGACATTTCATAAGAATTTGAATACGATCCTGACGAGTGCAGGATTTCCGGAGGGAATTCTGGATGATATGATCGATGAGAAAGCGATATATCTTGATGGAAAGCTTGCGCTGGAGGCGTCCTTTAACACCAACCGCACGAAGGAGTTTTTAAACATTCAGGACGAGATGAAGGAAGCTTTGATGGATTATCTGGAGGAGGAAAATTACAGTAATATCTCCGGAGTGTCAGATGCTGTTGGTAATCTGGCGGGAATGATCCAGAGCAGCTATGTAGACAGTTTGAAATTTACGTATTCTGAAGTGCTTCTGGAGGATAAGGAAGCCGGGCAGAGGATATGTAATCAGATGATTGCAGTAGGGATTTTCCTGTGTGTGGCGGCTCTGATTCTGCTGGTGCTGGGACAGAGGTATATTCACAGGATATTCCGTCTGGTTGGATGGAGCAGTATAGTTCCAGCGCTTGCGACGGCGCTGACGGCGGGCTGGTATCTTTTGACAGGACGCTATCAGGGGCTTGCACTGATTCCGGAGGATTATAATCGATTTTTTGTTTCCTATTTAAAATGGAATGCAGAGCTTTTACTGGCAATTGCTGCTTTGGAGTTTGTTATATTTCTGATCTGTGTGATTATGACACTCTCTCTGCGAAAGACGCATCGGAGAAATCCATATCAGAAGATTAAGTAAGTATGTAGGGGGATGATTATGAGTCAAATGGGATATGTGGACATTCACAGCCACATTTTGCCAGGGGTAGATGACGGCGCCAGGAATGGGGATGATACCAGAGAACTACTCGAGGCGGAACTGCGGGAAGGTGTTACATCGGTGATCGCTACGCCGCACTTTGATATGGAGGATAACCTTCAGGA
>CAYYGS010000026.1:0-16034 GCA_964471335.1 uncultured Jutongia sp. | reverse complement strand
TATTTGTTTTTACAAGAAATTTGTACTATGGTTATAACAACCTATACCAGTAACTGCAAGATATCAACCTGATTTTACGAAAGTCTGCCTCTAGACGCTGGAAAACAGTATATATTTAATGCCTATTAATTATTATTATCCTTCAAAGCTGATCTTTAACTTTTGTTTCTTACCTATTTTTTGATTTTTATCTTCTTTTTCTTCCCCCAATCTCCATATACAATTTTTCCATTTACTTTCATATAGGCACGGACATAAAAATAATAAGTTTTCTTCTTTTTCAGTTTCTTTATCGTCATCCTAGTATTTTTGAAAGACTTTATTTTTTTCCCTTTCATAGAAGACTTTGTGGAATATGCCACCTGATATCCAATAGCATTAGGAACACCTTCAGAAAGGGTAATGGTTACTTTTTTTCCTTTTATATTTTTCAACTTCTTAATTGCAGGTTTACCCAGTTTGTTTGACTCTGTTTCTAAAGTAACTTGTGGTGTCTTTGTTTGTTCTGGTTTCAGAGTAGCTTCTGGTTCCTTTGTTTGTTCCGGCTTCAATGTAGCTTCTGGTTCCCCTGTCTGTTCCGGCTTTAGTGTAGATTCTGGTTCCTTTGTTTGTTCCGGCTTCAATGTAGATTCTGGTGTTTTCGTTTGTTCTGGCTCATCTGTTGCAAAAATATTTTCTATATAAGAAGTGTTGCAATTGGTACATGTAAATTTCTTCTTTTCACCTTCAGTGCTAGTTGCTGGGATAATTTCCTCAATATATTCATGTCCTATTGCCGGGAGCTCCTCTGTATAAGAGGCATTACAGTTAGTACATGTAAATTTCTTTTCTCCGCTTTCAGTGCAAGTTTGATTTTTTTCTATTATCCCAGTATTCCATATATGGTTTTCAGATACTATTACCTTATCATATTCCAAAAAGGTTTCATTTCTATATACGGATATTATATGTTCGCCGGAAGCCCCAAATGTCAATTCATAATTCTTTGAATACGAACTGTAAGCACCTGCTGTTATTGAAGAATATCCTGCATATTTAGTTACTATATCACAATTGTCTTTACATTCAAAAGTAAATTCATCACTTTCACTACATACTATAGAAAGATTGATCGGACTTCCTTTGCAAGTATTAAATATATTTTGTATTTCAAATTCTTCGTTTTCCTTATCCCAATCTGATACTGGTTTATAATCAATTTCATTTTCCAGTGCATATCTCTCCGCTTCCGAATTTTCATTACAATAAATTACAAATTTTGTTCCATACGAAGAACCACAATTTAAAAATGCGTCATTTCGTATTTTTGTAACATTATCTGGAATTAAAATTTTTTCTAATTTATAGCAACTTACAAATGCGTTGCTATCAATTGTGGAAACTTTATTCGGTATTATAATGCTTTTTAGACTAGCACATGTTGTAAAAGAAGATTCTCCAATAAATTCCAAATTTTCTGGTAAAACTATTTCTTCTAAACTTACACAAACAGCAAATGCATATTCTTCTATCCTCTCCAAACTTTCTGGAAAGATTATCGTTTTTAAATTACTACAACAAGAAAATGTATATTTTTCTATCGTTTTAATTCCATTTGATATTTTTATCTCTGTTAAGCTGTCACAATCAAAAAATGCATATTCTCCTATTTGCTCCATACTATCCGGAAAATTTATTTCATGCAAACTTTCGCAATGACGAAAAGCACTATATTCAAACTCTTTAATTCCATCGGGAAGTCTTATTGTTTTTATATCCTTACATTCATCAAATGCACTGCTGCCAATGTTAGTAATTCCATCGTCTACATATACATTAGAAATGCTTTTTTTTGAAAATCTTGATGTCCATCTGTCTTCTCCAGTTATTGATCCGCTCCCGAAAATATATAACATCTCATCTTCATACAATTTATACTCTGCGTTTTCTCCACACGCACCTTCTTCTAAAATCTCTCCATGTATACTTTCATCGAATCCGTTTATCTCCTGTGTATTGTCTCCGCTGTCATCTGTAATACTGACATTTGTATTTTCATTATCAGATGCAGTAACTCGAATATCACACATTAATAATAAAATTGATACAGTAACCACCAGACATATAATCTTTTTCATATTCATAAAGAACCCTCCTTTGTGTTTTCTATGATTTAATTATACCAAATATTAAGGAAAAATCTAGTAAAATCACATATTTTATCGCAATCCTTAATAACAAATCACTTCATTTACCAATACCGTTTTTTATGCGGACACCGTTCCTGTCTCTTTGCAGCACGCAGTTCCACATGGCATCCACATTTCATGCATTGACCAAGCTATCACAACTTTTACAAATTTTGTGTAATCCAAAGTTACAGTTTTTACATGGACTCTATATACGCTTCTTCACTGCTTGACGGTCAGCCTCTGACAATTCTAGTGTATTCATTCCCTGTTCCAAAGTAATTTGAAGATTCTTTACCATTTTCTTCAAATTATCTGCTATAATATCAACCCTTCTCTTCTCCGCTAAATCATCCACCGCTTTACACATAATCTCACGACCTCGCTCCGTTTCCTTATAATATTTTACCTGATCTACCAGTTCCTTATAAAACATATCGGATACCCTGCTGTAGCCAAAATCATGCATCAGCTTTCCAACAGGATCTTCGTCATCTCTATAGTTCCCATTAACATATGTAATATGCGAACCATCATTAAATAGTTTGCCATTTTCCCTACCCGTTCTGTCAATATGGTATAACGAAAAGCCATCTCCCATTACATCCTTTTCCGTTATAAATATCACATAGGATTCTTGCAGTTCTTTGAACTCTTGACTTTCTTTCAGCATCCTCGTATCTATAATACTGCTGTTAAATCTGGCTCTATGGACATCTGCACCATCTGTAGAACGTTGCACTTCTATATCATAAATTTTATCAGAGAAATCCCTGACATAAATAATCCAAATGCACACTTTTGGCATCTGCCGAAAGGTCTATCGTCTCCTGCGACTAAGGATATTCAATATGGGATATCTTTATGCCAAGTATCCGTTCTAAGAATGGTTTGCAGAATCTGGGATTTCTCATAATAACACTAAACATTTATAACGATGTATTTATACCGATGTCGATATAAGAACATGAAATCATCCTTCATTTGCAATTCCTCAAAAACTTTCTCCATAATAACGCTCCCTTTTTAACTCTATTATAATATGCCTATGTGGTTGACAAGAACTGATTTAGTCAACTATATAAAATTTATATTACCACATTTTCACCCTTTAATCACTATATTTTTAAATTATTTTAACGCAAAAAAGGGAACGCATACGCGTTCCCTTTTTCAACACTCTATTATACACTGTAAAGCATCTGAAATTATGCTTCCCCTTTACTTATCTTATCCTGCGTATACTCCACAAATTCTCATCCTGTGTATACTCCACGAATTCTTATCTTGCGTATACTCCACGAATTAATAGGTGTATACTTTTACAGACGTAGCACCAGAAGCCTTAATCAGAGACTGATACAATGACTTCTTACCGGAAGGAACTACCACATAACGTCCCTTCTTCTGGTTCCCAAATGCCTTGCTCTTCACCGTAGTGATCTTCTTGGAATCTATCATCACAGCCTTCATCTTCTTGCAGTTATAGAAAGCACGTGCGCCAATCAGTTTGACATTACCCGGCAGCGTAATATTTCGAATACCCGAACATCCGCCAAAGGCAAGTTTTTTAATCGTCGTCACACCCTCTCCCATCATGACTGTCTTCAATGTGGTCACCTTCTGGAAGGCTCTGACACCGATAAATTTAACATTCTTTTTAATCGTAATCTTTGTGAGGGCTGTACATCCTGTGAATGCTCTCTCACCGATTCCTGTTACCTTAAAGGACTGACCGTCTACCGTCACCTTCTCAGGCACAGTAAGCGTCTTTTTATTCTTAGCCGCATCCGTTACAGTCTTTACCTTTACCTCGCCTGCAGCAGAATTCTCAGCGACCTTTGTTACCTTATATACCAGATTACCTACCGTCACGAGAGCGCCCATTGCCGGTCCACTTACAGCAGTTGATGTTGAAACTGCGGAAGGGGTAGTCGGCTGCAGCGGCGGTATCGTAGGCTGCTGTGTCTGAAGCGGAGGCAGTGTTGCAATCGCTGATGGAGTCGGTATCTCTGTCTCCTGTACATCGTCTGTCGGTGCCGGCGCTTCTGTGTCCTGTACATCATCTGTCGGTGCCGGTGCTTCTGTGTCCTGTACATCATCTGTCGGTGCCGGTGCTTCTGTGTCCTGTACATCGTCTGTCGGTGCCGGACTCTCCTCATCAATAGCGCCGCCCGTTGCTGTAACTGCTCCCTCTGATGCCGTACGGAATGCCGGCGCCTTCTGGAACCGTGACGCAGCCTGCGTTTTTCCCACGCCTTCGATTCCCATTCCTGATATCATTAAAGCTGTACTTAACAATAAAGCTATCATCTTATTATTTTTCTTCATATAAGTTTCCTACCTTTCTCTTCTGTCTTTGTTTTCGTTTTACAAGCAGAATCATAATTCGAATTTGTGTCAAAATTATCTCTTTTCTGTGTCAAAAAAGAAACATTTTTGTGTCAAAAAAATGTTTAAAATGTCAAACAGGTCATACCCAAAGAAAATGCCCGGTACCCATCCGGACATTGTTCTCATATTTTATGCCTGTGCCGTACTCAGATATTTCTCAATATCCTGCATAGCACTTTCTTCATCGTCACCACTCGCTGAAACAACAACCTCTTCTCCTGTAACAAGACCCAGTGTCATCATTCCCATAATACTTTTGGCATTGACCTTTTTGTCCTCACACTCAACATAGATATTACTGGTGTACTGACTCGCCACTTGTACCAAAACAGCTACAGGCCTTGCCTCCAAACCGCTCTGGATCTGAATCTTGATTTTCTTTGTAATCATGGTTACATTTCCTCCTTTTCGAGAGATCGTTAACTCTTTTCCCTCAATTGTTCTGCAATTATACCTAACTTCCGCAGCCTGTGGTTCACACCGGATTTCCCGATGGGCGGCTGAAGCATACGCCCCAGTTCCTGCATGGAACTATCCGGATATTCCAGACGAAGCTCTGCAATTTCCCGCAAACCACTGGCAAGCTGCCGTAACCCCATATTACATTCAATATACCTGATGTCCTCAATCTGTTTTGCAGCGGCGGTCACTGTCTTACTTATATTTGCCGTCTCACAATTCACCTGACGGTTTACAGAGTTGCGAATCTCCTTCAAAATACGTATGTTCTCCAATTCCATTAACGCAACATGCGCTCCTGTTATGTTCAGGAAATCTGCAATCTGCTCTCCTTCCTTCAGATAAACCACATGATATTTCTTTCGCAAAATAATTTTTGCATCTAACCCAAAGAAAACCATAACCTCTTGAAGACATTTTGCCGCTTCCACCGATAAAACCGCCAATTCCAGATGATATGCCTTTTCAGGATTGGTCACAGAGCCTGCCGCCAGAAAAGCTCCTCGCAGAAAAGCACGCTTACAGCATGTATTCTGCAGCAGACGATATTGACTCTGCAAAAGATCGCCCTGAATGTTTCCCCATTCATCCATCCGTTTCAGCGCTTTCAAAATCCGCTCCAGCTGCTCCTTCTCACGCACCGCCAGATAATATGTAGCAACACTGCCCGGAGAAGAATGTCTTCGAGTTCCGACATCTATCGTTGATTGAAACACACCATTTAATAACATATAGGATTTTCTCGCTACTGTCAAGTTTTCTGTGCGCATTTCCAAAGAATCCCTTCCTCCTGTAAGCAAAAAGATCCCTGACAGCTCCGCCAGCATACAATGGCGGGCCTTTGTTTCCTGCCTTGCCAGCTCATCCTTAACCTTTGCGGAAAATGACATCATACCAGACCCCTTTTCTCCTGTATTATATTACTAAAGCGGCGCAATATCGGCATTTAACCGCCTTCGTAATAACTGCCCTCAGCGGCGCGCAGCATCCTTCTCAATATCCCGGTGCTCCACCTTCAGGCTGTAGAGCTGGCTTAAATGTCTCCCCAGCGCATTAGCGATCGTCACAGAACGATGCTTACCGCCGGTGCAGCCGATACTGATCACCAGCTGGTTTTTCCCCTCTAATATGTAGTTTGGAATCAGGAATTCCACCATCTGAAAGACCTGCTTCTCAAAATCCTGTGCCTGTTCGCTCGACATCACATAGTCTGATACTGCCCTGTCATTTCCCGTCAAAGGCTTCAAATCCGCAATATAATATGGATTAGGCAGAAAGCGTACATCAAACACCAAATCAGAATCATCCGGAATTCCATATTTAAATCCAAAGGAGAGGATCGTCACAAAAAAATTTTCGTATTCATCCTTCCCCAAAAAGATCTTATCCACTTCCTGTTTGAGATCTCTAATCAGCATATGGCTGGTATCCAGAATATAATCCGCCCTCTTTTTTATAAAAGCCAGCTCCTGTCTCTCCGCCTCAATCGCCTTGTCAACCCTGCCCTGCAGCGCCAGCGGATGATTTCTTCTCGTTTCCTTATATCTCTTGATCAGGACAGAACTGTCTGCCTCAAGAAATAAAATCTCATAACGAAATCCCGCCTCCAGCATCTCATCCAAAATATCATCGAGCTCCGACAGCCCCTGCAGATTACGAATATCAATCCCAAGCGCTGCCCTGTCGAGAGAATCCTCTTCAATCATGATTTTTGTCAGCTTGGGAATCAACGCTACCGGCAGATTATCCACGCAAAACCATCCCATATCCTCCAGCATTTTCATCGCCGAACTTCTACCCGCACCTGACATACCTGTCACAATAATAAACCGCATTGCTCTTCCTCTTTTCGTCTCTCAGATTGCTTTTATTTCTAATTCCAGTTTTACACCAGAGTGACGGTACACTTCATCCTGCACATGATGTATGACCGCCATCGCCTGCTCGTAAGTTCCCTCGCCGACATTGACCACAAAGCCACAGTGCTTTTCTGATACCATAATATCGCCCACACGATAGCCGCGAAGTCCCGCCTCCTCGATCAGCTTTCCGGCAAAATGCCCCTCCGGCCTTTTAAATGTACTTCCCGCACTGCCATATTCCAAAGGCTGCTTGCTTCGCCTTTTTCCAGCCAGCTCTCTCATTTGTGCCAGGATCTCATCCACATCACCAGCCTTAAAAGCAAACGTCGCTTCCAATACCACCATGTTTTCTTCCTGTATAATACTATGACGATAAGACAGGCTTAATTCCTCCTTTGTCAGAGTATCTATCGTACCGTCCTGTTTCAATACCCGTGCACTGACGATCACATTTTTGATCTCGCCCCCATACGCACCGGCATTCATGGTAACTGCACCACCAAGCGTGCCGGGAATCCCCGCAGCAAACTCAAAACCCGTCAGCCCTCTGGAGGCAATCTGAGTTGCCAGTCCTGACAGCATCACACCGCAGCCCGCCCGTACCAGCTGGCTGCCATCCTCCTCATTCGGTATGGAAAAACGAATGGAAGACAAACCTCTCGTGGAAATCATCACCCCTCGGTATCCCTCATCCGATACCAGAAGATTACTCCCGTTTCCTATGATAAAATAAGGAGAGTCCTGCTCCCTGCAATATGTGATCAGATCCGATAAGACCCTTTCATTCGATATTTCCACATAGTAATCGGCGGGACCACCGATCCGAAACGTCGTATGGGCATGGATCGGCTCCCTCACCTTCACCTGCCCTGCTCCTGCAATGATTTGTAAATCCTCCAACTGAACCATTGAAACCTCCATCTCTGCCTCTGAGCGAAAAGACTTCCCTCTTCGCTAAAGCAGACATTCATTCCCTTTTATCTTAACATATGCATATGAAATCTGCTATCTGAATTTTTTTACAATTAAAAAAATAATTATTTTCTATTCAACAAAAATATCCCTGTAGGTATTCACACTACAGGGATATTTTACGTGCGCGAGAAGATTCGAACTCCCGACCTTCTGATCCGTAGTCAGACGCTCTATCCAGCTGAGCTACGCGCACAGTCATATTGCACAGCGCCTTGATCTCTGCACCGTACTTGACACATTATACAGGAGGTTTTCCAAAAATGCAAGTGTTTTTTTACTTTTTTTGGAAACCTCCTGATGATTCTTCTGATCTATGGTCATCTCATGATGCGGTGTGATTTCACTCATTTCTAACAGCACCGCCCCATTTCGGACTATATGGATTCCTGATATCCTTTCAAAAATGCTTTTTTATTGATATCCACCGTCTTTTGCGGAACCGTCTTTTCGATTACCTTAAGCCACGCTTCCTCCGAAAAGTCCATATGTTTTGCCGCCATTCCCAGGACAACAATATTAAAGACCTTTGTATTGCCCAGATTCTTCGCCTCCTGCATCGCATCAATCTTGTATACTGTATAATCCTGTTCCAGTTTCTCTATGATATCAGAAGGATATTGCGCCGCCCCTGTCACGACAGTAATCGGATCAATACGCTGATCATTTACCACCAGCACGCCATCTTTTTTGAGATAATGTGCATAACGCAGGGCTTCCAGTTTCTCAAAGGCAATCAACAGATCGGCCTGTCCCTCTTCCACGATTGGCTCTGCCACCTGATCCCCATAGCGCACAAATGTCACGACACTGCCGCCTCTCTGCGCCATACCGTGCACCTCCGACAGCTTGACATCATATCCTGCATCTAATGTAATACCTCCCAGAATGCGGCTCGTCAGAAGGGTTCCCTGACCGCCGACACCTACAATCATAATATTTTTTGTCATTATATCCCTCATTTCTTCCTCTCAACTCTTTCTATCGCTCCAAAAGAACAGAGCTGCTCGCACAGTCCGCATCCGTTACACATTGTCTCATCAATCGCAATTGTTCCATTCTCCTTCTTTGTCAGTGCAGGACAGCCCGGTTTTAAGCACATACCACACTTTTTGCAGGCATCCTCCACCGGCTTGCAGACATAAGGAAATACATTTCCTTTGAGAAGAACGCATGGAGCCTTTGTAATAATAACAGAAATCGCATCACGCGCCGTTTCCTCCCGCACAACACGCTCCAACTCTTTGATATCAAATGCATCGACCTCTGTCACATGTTCAATGCCCATTGCCTTACATAATCCTGCTATATTAATTGCAGGCACAATCTGCCCTTTGAGCGTCTTTCCTGTTGCGGCATGATCCTGATGTCCTGTCATTCCCGTCGTTGAATTATCTAAAATGATCACAGTACCCGTTGATTGGTTATATGCCATATTCATCAGCGAATTCACGCCTGTATGAAGAAATGTCGAATCACCAATGACTGCTACCCAGTCCTTTATGTATTCGCTTCCCTTTGCCTTCTCCATACCATGGAGCGTCGAAATACTGGCACCCATACAGATCGTCGTATCAATCACACTGAGCGGCGCAACGGCACCCAGCGTATAGCAGCCGATATCACCGGCCGCATGGATTCCCAGACGGTTCAACACAGAAAATACGCTCCTGTGTGGGCATCCCGGACACAAAATCGGCGGCCTGGCCGGAGCTGCTGCTGCCTCTCTGACCTCCGGCTTCTGTCCCAGCAGACGTTCCCGCAGCATATTCGCAGAATACTCCCCCTGCACCGTAAATATTTCCTTACCTACAGCGTCAATGCCCCAGGATCTGACCTGCTCCTCGATCACAGGCTCCAGCTCTTCAAAGACATACAGCTTATCCACCTTCGAAGCAAATTCCTCAATCAGCTTTCTGGGAAGAGGATGTACCATGCCAAGCTTCAGGACAGAAGCATCCGGACATGCCTCACGCACATATTGATATGGGATACCGCTTGTGATAAATCCTACTGATGTATCACGGTATTCCGCCCTGTTTATCTTAAAATCACTGCCATCCTCTGCCAGAGATTTCATTCTCTGCTCTACAAAGACGTGACGTCTGATCGCATATGCCGGCATCATGACAAATTTGGCCGGGTCTCTCTCGTACGGCTTATCCTCCGGCACGTTACGCTCCTCCAGTGTAACCGTCCCCTGGGAATGTGCCAGTCTCGTTGTCGTCCTGACAATGACAGGAGTATCATACTTCTCACTCAGATCATACGCAAATTTAATAAAATCCTTTGCCTCCTGACTGTCGGACGGCTCCAAAACAGGTACCATGGCCGCTCTTGCCACACAACGTGTGTCCTGCTCGTTTTGCGAGCTGTATATCCCCGGATCATCAGCCGCCACCATGACAAGCCCTCCGTTCACACCACTATAGGATGCTGTATAGAGAGGATCACTGGCAACATTGACACCAACATGCTTCATGGATACCAATGACCTGACACCGCTGATGGAAGCACCGATCGCCACTTCTGTAGCCACCTTTTCATTGGGAGACCATTCCGCATAAATCTCATCATATAATGCAATATTTTCGCTGATCTCCGTACTCGGCGTACCAGGATAAGCGGCAGATACCTTTACCCCGGCCTCATACGCTCCCCTGGCAATTGCTTCATTCCCCAGCATTATTTTTTTTCCCACAAAATACACTTCCTTTCTCAAGTTCAAGTCTAACCCTATTTATTTTATCGTATTTGCTGCCATGTTTTCTGGCATATCCAAGTCGCAAAGCAACTTGAATAATAAATGCGCCAGCATTTATTTTATCATATAATGACCGGATAATCCACAACAGATTTTGCCATGCCATAGATGCATACCATCTTCTGCTTTTTTGTCTCTGGACAAAAAAGATACATATGCTATAATTCACAGTATACAAAGAACGAGAGGAATTGTTGCTATTATGAAATCGGTGAACCGCACCTTATCAACTACCCAGATCATCGCGTTTGGATTCTTCTGTGCTATTGCCGTCGGAACCATTCTTTTATGTCTTCCGATATGCTCTTCCCAGGGAAAGGCCACGCCTCCTCTGGATGCTCTCTTTACCGCCACGTCGGCCGTATGTGTGACCGGACTGGTGGTAGTAAATACCGCCTCTCACTGGAGTACTCTGGGCCAGGTCGTTATCCTTCTGCTTGTACAGCTCGGCGGACTCGGTATCGTCTCTTTCACGACAGCAATCATGATGGTCATCGGCCGCCGCATCACCCTGCGTGACAGGCTTTTATTGGAGGATGCCCTGAATCTCAACACCCTGAGTGGACTTGTCGCCTTCCTGCAAAAGATTTTCAAAGGAACCTTCCTTGTAGAGTTCATCGGTTTTTTATGCTATCTGCCCGTCTTTGTCCCGCAATTTGGTATCAAGGGGATCTGGTACTCTCTTTTTAATGCCATATCTGCCTTTTGCAACGCGGGCATGGACATCATTGGCGACCGCTCTCTGATGGATTATGTGACGCATCCCTGGATCAATATCGTGACCATGCTTCTCATCATCCTCGGCGGCATCGGTTTTATCGTCTGGATAGACATTATACAACTGCTCCGAAATCTTTTTCGGGAAGGGAGATCCTGGAAATACAGTGTACGCCACCTCCGGCTTCATACGAAAATCGTGCTGGTCACCACCCTCTGCCTGATCTTTGGCGGCGCGCTTCTGATCCTGATCCTGGAATTTGATAATCCCAGGACAATCGGCCCCTTAAGCCTTCCCGGAAAGCTTCTGGCCAGTCTCTTCCAATCCGTCACTACCAGAACGGCAGGCTTTCTGACGGTATCGCAAGAGAGCCTGTATCCCACCACTGTGCTGATCTGTCTGATTCTGATGTTTATCGGTGGTTCTTCCATCAGCACAGCCGGCGGAATCAAGACGTCAACAGCCGCTCTGCTCATCCTGAGTGCATGGTCTACTGTAAAAGGGGACAGGCATCTTGTCGTCTTTCAGAAAAACGTTCCACACAGCACGATCAAAAAGGCGCTGGCTGTGACAATGGCAAGTATGCTGATCCTTCTGACAAGCATTCTTGTGCTCTATCACCACGAAGGAGGCTCCCTGCTGGATCTGACATATGAAGCCACCAGTGCCATCGCGACGGTCGGCCTGTCCCGTGACCTGACATCCTCGCTGCACACGACAGGCAAGCTGATTATTATCCTGCTGATGTATCTTGGCCGGATCGGACCAATCTCCATGGCTATTATCTTCGGCCGCCGCATGCAAAAGGCCTTATTGTCCTATCCCGTAGAGAATATTACAATCGGCTGATCATTACAACGGATACTACGTGTTGAGTAAACTATAAAATCGAAAGAAGGGAATCATAAATAATGAAGAAATCATTTGTCATCCTTGGCTTGGGAAAATTTGGCGAGAGCATAGCCAGAGAGTTGATCCACGCAGACTGCGATGTTCTTGCTGTAGATATCAACAGGGAACGCGTACAAAACATCTCAGCCGATGTAACATATGCCGTTCAGGCTGACGTCTGTGATGCAGAGACGATGAAGTCCCTCGGACTCTCCAATATGGATGCTGCCATCATCGCCATCACAAGCAATCTGAATGCCAGTATTCTGGCTACTATCCTGTTAAAAGAGGCCGGCGTCCCCTGTGTAATTGCCAAGGCAAAGGACGATATCCACAAAAAGATCCTTATGAAGGTCGGCGCCGATAAAATCGTGATTCCGGAACACGAATCCGGCGTGCGCATCGCACGTCACCTGATTTCCGGCAACGTCCTCGACTTCATTGAACTTTCCCACAATATCCGGATGGTAGAGATCCAGGTGAAACCGGAATGGGTTGGCGGCAGTCTCCGCAGTCTGGATCTGCGCAAAAAATATCGGATCAATGTCGTAGCCATCCGCCAAAATGACGAGATCAACCCGGCTCCCGATCCGGACGATCCTCTCTCTGCCGACCAGACTATGCTGATTACCGTCAATAAAAAGGATCTGGATAAGCTGATGTTGGAATAAAATACAAAATATTGAAATAAAGTACAAAACCAGAGCCGCTGTGCGGCCCTGGTTTTTTATAACTTCTCCTTATATTTGCACTTCTTTTGTGCCTCGTCCTGTACGGTGAGATTACATCAAAGATTCATACAGCTTTGTAATGTCTTCTACACTTGTCTCCTTCGGATTACCCGGTCTGCATGCATCATCATAAGCAGACTGTGCCAGGAACGGAATATCCTCCTTCTTCACAATATCCTTCAAATCCTTCGGAATTCCCACATCCTCAGACAGCTTTGCAACTGCATCTACGGCAGCCTTTCTATACTCATCCTGAGACATATCGTCTACGCCCTGTACGCCCATTACTCTGGCGATCTCACGGTACTTCTCTCCTGTTGCCTCTGCATTATATTCCATAACCGTAGGCAGGATAATCGCATTTGCGATACCGTGCGGCGTATCGTAAAGAGCTCCCAGAGGATGCGCCATAGAATGCACGATACCGAGTCCAACATTGGAAAATCCCATTCCTGCAACATACTGGCCAAGAGCCATACCCTCTCTGCCTTCCGGTGTATTATCTACCGCTCCGCGAAGAGAACGGCTGATGATCTCGATTGCCTTCAGATGGAACATATCAGAAAGCTCCCAAGCTCCTGCCGTAATATATCCCTCAATCGCATGTGTCAGGGCATCCATACCCGTTGATGCGGTCAATCCCTTCGGCATAGAAGACATCATGTCCGAATCAACAACAGCTATTACCGGGATATCATGCGGGTCTACGCACACCATTTTACGGTTATTCTCAGCATCCGTAATAACATAATTGATAGTAACCTCTGCTGCCGTTCCGGCTGTCGTCGGCACTGCAATGATCGGCACACACTTATTCTTTGTATCTGCTACGCCCTCCAGGCTTCGTACATCCTCAAATTCCGGATTGTTGATAATAATTCCGATCGCCTTGGCTGTATCCATAGAAGATCCTCCGCCGATCGCAATGAGGTAATCGGTTCCTGCCTTCTTAAATGCCTCAACACCCGTCTGAACATTCTCAATCGTCGGATTCGGCTTAATGTTGGAATACAGCTCATATGCCAGTCCATTCTTGTCCAGCACATCAAGCACCTTCTGTGTCACCCCAAATTTCACCAGATCCGGATCAGAGCATACAAATGCTTTCTGAAATCCCCGTGCTTTTGCTTCCACTGCGATATTTTCAATCGCACCGGCTCCATGATAAGATGTCTCATTGAGTATAAATCTGTTTACCATTTTGTAAATACCTCCTTAATTTTGTGAAAATTGACCAATACAAATATATAATACTCCATATCATATGACACAATTATACAGAAACAAAAGGGGAAATGCAATGCATTTCCCCAAAATTTACCAAAATTAATTTACTCAATTTCCAATTTGTTCTCCATTCTGTTAATAATGTAGAACCCTTTCGCATTCAGGCTGTCTTCCCGGTTATAAAGCATCGGTGTATCATCCATCTGACGGAAGATCGCTCCCGCCTCCTCAACAATACACTGCATAGCCGCTGTATCCCACTCCATCGTAGGATTAAAGCGGTAATATACCTCTGCCTCACCCTTTGCAACCACACAGCCTTTCAGAGAACTTCCCATTTTTACGAAATTAGTGATGTGATATTTCTCTAAAAGCTGATCCATCTGCTCACACCCGTGAGAACTGCTCATCACCATACGTATTTCCTTCAGGTCTGTGCACTCTGACACGGAGAGCTTCCTGCCCTTCTCATCCGCTGTATCAAGATAAGCTCCGTCACCTCGTGATGCATAGTAAAGTTCCCCTGTTACAGGCACATAGATCACACCCATAACAGACTCATGCTGGTAAGCTAACGCAATATTAACGGTAAACTGACCGTTTCTCTTGATGAATTCCTTTGTCCCGTCTAATGGATCGACTACAAAGCAATAGTCGTTGTCAAGACGGGAAAGATCATCCTTTTCCTCCTCTGAGAGGACGCTGTAAGACGGAAATCCCTCTTTCAGCGCATCCACAATAATACGGTTTGACGCCTTGTCTGCCGCTGTCAGCGGCATGTCACCGTCCTTATATGTGACCTGCATATCTTCTGCATTTTGATAGACATCCATAATAGCGGCACCCGCTTTCACGGCAATGTCTTTAGCAAGCGCCAGTTCCTTTTCCCAATTCATGATTGCATTTTCTCCTTATTTTAGATAATCCTGAAGCTGCCCCATTATATAATCGACTGCCTCCTCCACAGATTTTCCTGTGGTATCAATCACGATCTCCGCGTTCACCGGCGGCTCATACGGACTGCTGATTCCTGAGAAATTAGGAATCTCTCCGCTCCTTGCCTTTTTATACAGCCCCTTGACATCCCTCTTCTCGCACTCCTCAATCGGTGTGCTGATATAGATCTCGATAAAGTTGTCTTCGCCGATAATATTTCTCGCATTGCGGCGGTCTGCAGTAAACGGTGAGATAAATGACGTCAGCACGATCAATCCCGCATCATTCATGAGTTTAGCCACTTCTGCCACACGCCGTATATTCTCGATACGATCCTGCTCCTTAAAGCCCAGATTCTTATTCAGGCCCATACGTACATTATCACCGTCCAAAAGCATCGTGTGTTTTCCCTCGGCAAAAAGCCGCTTCTCGATCTCGTTGATCAGTGTAGACTTACCGGCGCCGGATAATCCCGTCATCCAGACAGTCTTCGGCGTCTGGCTCTTCTGCTGGGCGCGCAGATCCCTCGTGATATCCATATCATGCCATGTCAGGTTATCCTCGCGGCGCAGCGTATGCTCTACAACACCACAGGCAGACGTCATATTCGTCACGCGGTCAATCAGTACAAAGCCTCCCAGCTCCTTATGATGCTTAAACTCATCAAAAATGATGGTGTCTGCACAGGAAATATCACAGCAGGCAATCTCATTCTTATAAAGCTTATCTGCCTGGACGTGGGTTCCCTCATTAACATCAATCTTATACTTGATATTCATAACCACAGCCGGTACCATCTTGGTACCAAGCTTCAGGAAATAGTTCTTTCCGGCTACCAGCTTAGAATCATCCATCCAGGGCAGGGTAGAAGTAAACATTTTACCCACATGTAATGTCACATCCTTGCAGAGC
>CAYYGS010000025.1:0-16489 GCA_964471335.1 uncultured Jutongia sp. | reverse complement strand
GATCGAAAAAGTCTCGCTAATTTTATTACAAAAGGAGATAAAGAAAGTCTGCTTTTATGCCGATATATTCAATAGATAAATTCCGTTAGGGACAGTTATGGATTCAAGGAGGAATGCATATGAGTCATGTGATTATAACGGGAGGCGGCAAAGGAGAGCGTCAGGGCAATGGATTGCAACGGACGTCAACGGATAGGAAACAGACCGCTGGACCGGGAAAAACAGGGAGCACGACAGCTGGGAGAAAGCAGACGGCTGGTGCTGCGACAGGATATGATACAGGAAAAGCAGGCCGGGAAGCATATTGTTTTGATGTGTCTACCGGGGCGAGAAGGGTCGCCCAAAGTATGGCAGAGCAGAATTATTTCAGCGCGGATGAGAAATACGGGGCTACGGAGCCAGCCGTGCAGGATGATCCGCGGGCGGCAGCACGCAGTGGAGCCAATGCGTCAAATGGAAACGAGGGCTATTATGCAGACCGTTACGGCAATAAGCTTCCGGCAGACGTGGGACTCACTCCGGAGGAGAAAGCGGCTTTAGAAGCAGCTGCTTTAGAGGAAGAGGCCGCTGAGGAAGACAAGAGTGGGAAGACATACGGCTATGACGAGAGCAGTATTGAATATATGGAACGTCTTCTGGAAAGAATCAAGGAAAGCAGAGAGAAGAATCAGAAGGCGCAGAAGAATGTAAAGAAAAGGCTGAACTACAATTTCCGCAAAGTGTCCGGCTCGATTCTGCGGGCGAAGACGGTGATGCAGGCGGGAAATGCGTTGAGTTCTGCGAATGCGTCTCTGTCAAATTTGCGAAGAAAGAGCGCTTCAGACAAATATAATTCAAAGGAGATCGAGGCTGCGATCCAGCATGCCAAGAAGATGGTTCGCACGGCACGTAAGAAGGTGATCAACCTGAAAACGGAAAGCAGGGAGCAGAGCCTTGATGATACGGTAGAGCATAACAAGAGTCTTGACAATCGGAAGGAACAGATGGCAGAGCGTCATAAGTCCATTGCGAATGATGTCAAGAGAGAGCAGGAGCTTGTGCTTTTGGAAAAGGCATTAAAGCGTATCAGGGAGCAGAAAAAGAATGTGCGCCGCAGGGATGAGGCAAATGATCTTCTGAATGCGGATATGGAATATCTCAAGAGACAGATCCAGCTGATGAAGCAGGAGCAGAATGAGAGCGACAGCAGCTCTGGATATACGTATGATACATCGTCTTCGGAGGCACTTGCGGCACCGGCTGCTGTGCCGACAGAGACTACAGCAGGGCCGTCTGCAGCAGAGGTGGCAGGAGCAGCACAGACGGAGGCTGGTTTCACTGCCGTAATATAAAAGTCATTAATTTGGTCGTCAGTTGCGTATTGCAGCTGGCGGCCTTTCTACTTATGCGGTATGAAAGCAGAAGGAGAGAATCTATTTTCGTGGATACTCTCTTTTCTGCGTTTGCTTTTTTACGCATTGACTGATAATATATTACTAGGATCAAAACAAGACTTCAATCCATCCGTTGAGAAAATACTTTTTGAATAGTTGCGAGTCCTTCTTCATAAAATATGGGTAAAAGAAGTTATCTTGCTGCACGGCGTAGCGGCAGCAGGATGAAGGGACGAATATGAAGAAGGGAAAGCGGATGGCTCTTGGCATCATTGCAGCGGCGGCAGTTCTTCTGGCCGGATTCTGGGAGGCGGGGCATGCTGTCTATACATGGAGCCGGAAGTCAGGTGCAGACACAGCGAGATACACGGTGGTCGTCGATCCCGGACATGGTGGCAAGGATCCCGGCAAGATCGGTGTCAATGACGCATATGAGAAGGATATTAATCTCTCGATTGCCCTGTTGCTCAAGGAGATCCTGGAACAGAACGACTGTCGGGTGATTTTGACCAGAGACAGTGATGAGGGGCTGTATCAGGAGGGTGACTCCAATAAAAAGATGGCGGATCTGCGCAAACGCTGTCAGATCATTGATGAGAGTGGCGCGGATGTCACAGTGAGTGTCCACCAGAATAGCTTTTCGCACGAGAGTTCAAAGGGAGCACAGGTTTTCTATCAGACAACATCGTCGGAGGGGAAGCTTCTGGCAGATACGCTGCAGAGTCAGCTGATTTCCTCCCTTAATGCGGAAAACCGACGTGTGGCAAAGGCGAACAGCGATTATTATATGCTGAAGCATACCAAGGGGACTATGGTGATCGTGGAGTGCGGTTTTTTGTCTAATTGGGAGGAGGCGAAGCTTTTAACGCAGGAGAGCTATCAGCGCCGCGTGGCGTGGGCTATTGCGTTGGGAACACTACAGTATCTGAGTGGGAAGGAAGGAGCAGATGGAAACGAAAATACAAAGGATACATCCGGAACAGTTTCAGACACGGGAGCTGTGGGAGGCGGGCGATATCTTGCGGCGTGGCGGCCTGGTAGCCTTTCCGACCGAGACGGTATACGGCCTGGGAGCGGACGCGATGAATCCGACGGCAGCAGAGCAGATCTACCGGGCAAAGGGAAGACCCTCGGATAATCCCCTGATTGTACATATTGCGGACATTAGTGCCCTTTCTGATCTTGCGGAGGATATTCCGGACAAGGCGCTGGTTCTGGCAGAGGCATTCTGGCCAGGCCCCCTGACTATGATTTTCAGGAAGAAGGAGGCGGTACCGGCATCGACTACCGGCGGGCTGGATACGGTTGCAGTGCGCATGCCTTCCCATCCGGTTGCGGCGGCGCTCCTTCGGGAATCCGGCGTATACGTAGCGGCGCCCAGCGCTAATATTTCCGGACGTCCCAGCCCTACCCAGGCAGAGCATGTGATCGAGGACCTGGACGGCAGGATTGATATGGTGATCGATGGCGGACATGTAGGAATCGGACTGGAGTCTACCATTATAGATGTAAGCGCGGAGTGTCCTGTGATACTGCGGCCGGGTTTTGTCACGCAGGAGAAACTGGAACAGATAATCGGTGGTGTGGAGGTGGATGAGGCCGTCACACGGCAGACAGCAGGGAATGACATTGTGGCGAGGGCGCCGGGGATGAAGTACAGGCATTATGCGCCGAGGGGGCAGATGATGATTGTGCAGGGAGAGAGTGAGCGGGTGATTGCCGCCATTAATGATATGGTGCGGCAGCAGAATGCCGTGGGTTGTCGGACCGCAGTCATTGCCACGGAGGAGACCAGGGAGCGGTATCAATGTGAATTGGTGGAAAGTATCGGTTCCCGCCGGACAGAGGGCTCGATTGCGGCGGGATTATATGATATACTAAGGAAAATGGATCATCTGGGAGCAGAGTACATTTTTGCAGAGAGCTTTGAGGAGGATCCTCTGGGCGGTGCGATTATGAATCGGCTGTGCAAGGCGGCCGGCTATCATCTGCTGCGGGTATAAGAGAAAGGAGGGCTGACGATGAAATATTCTAAAATTATATTTCTCTGCACGGGCAATACGTATCTGAGCCCCTTGTCAGAGGCGATGTACCGTCAGTTTTCAGAGGGAGACGATATGCCGGAGGGTGTATCGAGAGGATTGGTTGTGCT
Source organism: uncultured Jutongia sp. (assembly GCA_964471335.1). GTDB lineage: Bacteria > Bacillota > Clostridia > Lachnospirales > Lachnospiraceae > Jutongia. The sequence goes on along the minus strand of CAYYGS010000025.1, from coordinate 12,964 downwards.
CTTTTCAGAGCCGATCAGCCCGAAGGTGAATGTGGCGCTGAGCCAGCATGATATGCTTCCCAGCTCTCATGAGAATTCACTGCAGCTGCTGCAGGAGGATATTACAGATGACAGCCTTTTGCTGACGATGACCTTCAGTGAAAAGGTGACGCTTCTGGAGAAGTATCAGCCAGCCAATGTGTACACAATTGGTGAATTTGTAGGTGAGGACACCGACATTGCAGACCCCTATGGCGGAGAGGAGGAAATGTACGAAAAGTGCTTTTGCGACATCGAAAGACGGGTGCGCAAGGTGATCGAAATTTTGAAAAAAATGGAGGAGAAGAAGCATGATTGCATTGGGAAGTGACCACGGAGGATATGGGTTAAAGCAGGAGATTATGAAGCACTTGGAGGAGCGCGGCATCGAGTATGAGGATTTCGGCTGCTATGACGAGAGCTCCTGTGACTATCCTGTTTATGCAAAAAAGGTCGCAAAGGCTATTGTGGAAGGAACGTGTGATAAGGGAATCCTGATCTGTGGGACAGGCATTGGCATTTCAATTACAGCGAATAAGATCCGGGGAATCCGCGCAGCACTCTGCCATGATGTATTTAGTGCGCAGGCCACAAGGCAGCATAATGATGCGAATATTCTGGCGATGGGCGCAAGAGTTGTTGGGCCGGGACTTGCCCTGCTGATCGTAGACACCTTTTTGGATACACCATTTTCCGGGGAGGAACGTCACATGAATCGTATCTCACAAATAGAAGAACAATAGATGAAAATTATTCAACTGACAGATGAATAAAAGGATGCATTTGCAAGGCATTCCGCTTGACACGCTAAAAATCAAGTATTAGAATGCTATTGTAGTAATAGCGTTGTGCAATGCAGGATTTAGAGGTGTGCAATAAGGCAGGGGGAAGGCATTCCGCACTACCCGGCTGCTTTGCAGGATTGGAGAGAACTATGGCAAAGAAAGATATTGATTGGAGCAACATTGGTTTTGGGTACATGAAAACGGATCGGAGATATGTGTCCAATTTCAAGAATGGAGCATGGGACGATGGTGCTATGATCGAGGATGATATGATCCAGATCAGCGAGTGTGCCTGTGTACTTCAGTACGCGCAGACCATTTTTGAAGGACTGAAAGCATATACGACAGAAGATGGACATGTTGTCTGCTTCCGGCCGGATCTGAATGCGGAGCGTATGGAACAGTCCGCGCAGAGATTGGAGATGCCGGTTTTCCCGAAGGACCGCTTTGTGGATGCAGTGGTGCAGACGGTAAAGGCAAATATGGATTATGTACCGCCTTATGGCTCTGGAGCTACATTATATATTCGTCCCTATATGTTTGGAAGCAATGCTGTCATCGGTGTCAGCCCGGCGGAGGAATATCAATTCCGTATTTTCACGACGCCGGTAGGCCCTTATTTTAAGGGAGGTGCAAAGCCGATTACTATTCGTGTCAGCGACTTCGATCGTGCTGCGCCTCATGGGACAGGACATATTAAAGCAGGATTAAACTACGCGATGAGTCTTCATGCTATTGTGGATGCTCATAAGCAGGGTTATGATGAGAATATGTATCTGGATGCGGCGAGCCGCACAAAGGTGGAGGAAACGGGTGGAGCCAATTTCCTGTTTGTTACAAAGGACAATAAGGTCATTACGCCGAAGTCGGATAGTATCCTGCCGTCTATCACGCGTCGTTCTCTCATGGTAGTTGCAGAAAAGTATCTGGGTCTTGAGGTTGAACAACGTGAAGTATATCTGGAGGAATTAAATGATTTTGCGGAGTGTGGCCTGTGTGGTACAGCAGCAGTGATTTCTCCGGTTGGCAAGATCGTAGACCACGGCCGGGAGATCTGCTTCCCGAGTGGAATGGACGAGATGGGTCCGATTACGAAGAAATTATATGATACATTGACAGGGATTCAGATGGGCCGTATAGAGGCTCCGGAGGGCTGGATTCAGATCATAGAATAGACAACATAATGAATATATAAGTAAAAGGGCGTCGGCATTTGCCGGCGCCCCTCTCTTTTCTGTCTTTTTTAAAGTCCATCGACCTGTTTTGCCAGGATCAGCCGGTCTCCCGGATGAATCTGCTCGGAGGAGAGACCATTGAGTTCCATAATGCTTTCCGGAGAAGTGGAGTATTCCTTGGCGAGATCCCACAAGGTACTGTTTTCTCCGGCGATAAATCCAACAATACCGGGCATTTTCTGGAGACGTTCCAGATCCAGCGGAGCTTCCTCCATCTCTGTGATGACCTGCTTTGAGGAGGAGGTGAATACAATAGCCCCCAGGTTAATGACCACCTTGGCCTCCATCTCTTCTGCGTCCAGCATGATGACGCTGATTTGATTGATATCTGATTGCAGCAGATAGTGGTCATCCGGCGTAATATTTTTGATTTCCAGAAAATGACGGAAAGGAATGACTCCTTTTGTACTGCCGAGAGGCCTGTCGTCGTTATCGGCAATATAGAAGATATCCAGTTCGACGATACCCTCCAATGCGATGCCGTTTTTCTGGATTTCCTGTTCGTCGATCTGAATTTTTCCGGTTGTAGTACAGATCTGCAGGATACGCTCCTGCGTATTTTCCAATTTGATATGCTGGGATACGCGCAGGACGTTCTGACTCTTCATCAGCAGTTTTTCAAAGGATAGAGGATTGGAGGTGAGGGCGACTTCACAGGCCGTAGAGTAAGCGTCGTCCAGTATCTCCATCTCCATATCCTCGTAAAATTTCATATTTAATGCAAGCGTCATTTCCACATCGAGAATGCGCTGCATGCCGTCTTCATCTGCCTTCACTTCCAGCCCTCGGTTTTGTGGGAGAAAGCTGATATCAGGAATCATCTGTTCATTGCATCCGGCGCAGCTGACAACGCCGTCCAGGGGCAGCTCTGTTTCCAGATATTCCATGCGCCGTTCCTCGTCTTCGGGGATATAGAGCACGAATACCAGAAGATCTCCTGTCAGTCGAATACCATCCTCCATCAGGCGTGTCTGAATATTCTGCGGCGTTAGTTCATAATACAACAGAGTGTCTAGATTGGGCTTTCCTTTTGGCAGCGTGATCTCATCCTTGATGCGGAAGACATCCTTTTGACGGGGAGTAGACTGTGTATAGGATATCGTGGTAAATTTTTTGTGCAGGCCCTCTGGTTCGACCTCTGTATCCATTCCCGCTCTGGCCGCCTCGTCAGAGATAATATCGGTGCCCGCCTGGCTCTGAGCCTCCTCTTCTGACTGGCAGTGGAAGCTGATAATAGCCCGGACACTGATCTTACGGGAATTGATCAGGTGGATCTGGCAGTCCTCCAGATCATAGTGGCAGAAGACATCGTCGGACGGAGACAGGCCGTCCATGTTCAATGTTTCTTCAAAGGGGATTTGTCCCTGCATGTTATGTACCGGACGAATATCGTCACTGCTGGCATATAAAAGCGTGAAGGGGAGCGTGCCAGTGAGGATTACCTTATCCTGCTCGCATTTTGTTTCTGTTAATTCAATCGCTCCCTGCTGTTTTATGATAAAGTCGATATCCGGCTTAGTATCCGGTACATTAATGTCATCTTCGAGGGTGATCTGCATGCTGGCATGGCACTTTATTTGATTGGTATGAAGTGTTTTTAATGCTAATTTCATAATCAGCTCCATTTCTGCGCTGTTTCCCGCGCTGTTTTATTTGTACAAAGACCTGCATACACGAGGTGTATACACTAAGTGTATGATAAAAATATCAACTTAAAACGAAAACAAAGAAATGTAACAAAGAAAAGATGGAAAAGCAGAAGCACTAAAATATTAGAAATTATACGACTTAAGGTGCGAAACAGATTGAATATCGTTGGATAATGTGTTATAATTTTAAAACATTATGAGTTCGAAATTATGATGCTGGGGTTAAGATATTGATTAGATTGTCAAAAGGGTGCTTTGCACCAACTGGACATAATATTCATTGTAATAGTATGTGATGATGTCGGGGTCAAAAGGGTGCTTCGCACCAACCGAACACAATATGTGGTGTTGCAAGCCTGCTTGCAAACACACATATTTGTGTCGGTTTTGCCCCAAAGGGGCTTTTGACCCTGGCATCATGTGATATTGCAAACACACATATTATGTTCGGTTTAGCCCCGAAGGGGATTTTGACACCCTAATCAATATTATGAGTACGAAGTAAGCAAGGGCAGAAAGGATGAAAATTATGGGAAAGGGAAATATGACAGCAGCAGAAGCATTGGAGAAGTTAAAGGAAGGAAACCAGCGTTATCTTACGGCAACGTCAAATCCTGGAGATATTTCCGCACACTTGAGGAAGCTGACATGTGATGAAGGGCAGAGCCCGTATGCGATTATTGTGACATGTTCTGATTCGAGAGTCATCCCGGAGAGTATTTTCTCGGCAGGAATTGGAGAGCTGTTTGTTATCCGTGTGGCAGGTAATGTTATGGATCATCATCAGATTGGCAGCGTGGAATATGCAGCAGATCATCTGGGCTCGCCTGTAGTTGTTGTCATGGGACATGATCACTGTGGTGCGGTCGATGCGGCGATCAATCATAATCCGGCAGGATACATTAAGTACATAACGGACGAGATCCGTCAGGCGATCGGAGATGAGAAGGATGCGTATCGTGCAAGCTGTCTGAATGTGGAGAGAAGTGTATCCATTATCAAGGAGAGTTTAAAGGCCGATGGGGAGAATGGCCTGCAGGTATGTGGGGCGATTTATCATATTGAGGATGGCTCTGTAGAATTTTTATAATAAAAAGTGAAATTGATAGTAGGATAAGACTGATTTTTTGGATTGGTGTCTGGGTGCGCTGGACACCAAACTTGTTCAAGGGAATGGTATTGTATTTGTTTGTATGAAGGATGCGCGCAGAAATGAGGGATTTATGAGCAAAGAATCAAAGAAAAAAGGTAAAGGATTTAAGGCGTTAAAGGTCAAGATCGTGGCGGTGGCCCTGTTGCCAATGTTTGTTATGGCAGCCATTTTGGCTGTTGTCACACACCATAACATGAGGGAGGCGCTTCGTGATGAGATGATTAACAGCGTCCATGCCATAACAACAGGGTTGAATGCCATGTATAATGCAGTTGATGATGGTGAGTATTTTTTGAATGATGATGGTGACCTGATGAAGGGAGAGTATAATATCTCTCAGAATACGGACGCGCTTGATGCTGCCGTCGAGGGAACGGATATGGTAGCAACTGTATTTTATGGGGATGTGCGTATGGCGACGACGCTGGTGGACAGCAAGACCGGTGAGCGCATTGTCGGTACAAAGGCAGATGAAACAGTATATAAGGAAGTTGTCGAAGAGGGAAAGACCGCCAAAAGGTATGATCTGAAAATTAACGGGAGCAGATATTATGCGTGTTATATTCCACTCAAGGATTCGAGTGGAAAGAATGTCGGCATGGTTTTCTCAGGGACGCCTACCGAGGAAGTTGATCACATGATTAACAGTAAATTGAGAACCATCGTCGGCGTGGAAGTGTTTCTCCTAATCGTTGCATTTTTTGCTATCTTGTTTGTAACGAATGGAATTCAGCGTGGAATCCGTGTGGCAGAACAGGCAATGGACGGACTGTCAAATGGTGATTTAACCTTGAAGCTGGAGAGCAGGGCATTGCGTAGAAATGATGAGCTGGGCGATATGATGAAGGGAGTTGCGATCCTGCTCCAGCAGTTGATGGAGGTTGTAAAGAATATCAGAGAGTCTGCAGAGACCCTATTGGCATCAGGTACAGAATTAAGTGATACGGCAAGTCAGACAAGCAGTACGGCAGATGATATCAGTAAGGCCGTGGAGGATATCTCCCGGGGAGCAGTTGCGCAGGCAGATGAGATTGATACGGCATCTACAGAGATAGAGGCTATGGGGTCTCTGATCGAGAAGATTGTTGATAATGTGACCCAGTTGAATTCCGGGGCACAGGAGATGAAAAGTTCCAGTGATAAGTCGATTGACATTATCAATGATCTCAGTGCATCCAATGACCGTAGTATGGAGGCGGTACAGCGTATCTCCGAGCAGGTGAATGCTACAAATGAATCTGCAGTTAAGATCAGTTCTGCAGTGGAGCTGATTACATCGATTGCAGAGGAGACGAATCTGTTGTCATTGAATGCCTCTATTGAAGCGGCCAGAGCAGGCGAGCAGGGGAAGGGATTTGCAGTTGTGGCAGGCCAGATTCAGAAGCTGGCAGAGCAGAGCAACGAGTCTGCCAATACGGTTGGAGAAATTATTCGTGACCTTCTGGAGGATTCCAAGAATACTGTTCGGGTGATGGAAGAGGTACAGAATATCATGAATGAACAGCAGCATAAACTGAATGAAACGAAGAAACAGGTAGTTGTCGTAGGAGACGGCATACATGCGACAAGTCAGGCGGCCGATGTGATCCAGAAACAGACAGAGAATTGTGACAAGGCAAGGGGGAAGGTAGTGGATGTCATTGCCAATCTGTCGGCGATTTCCGAGGAGAATGCGGCGTCTACAGAGGAAACAACGGCCTCTATGCAGGAATTAAATGCAACAATTAATCTTTTGGCAGAATCGGCAGGAAGGCTGCGAGAGCTTTCCGAGAATCTGGAAGAGAATATTTCTTTCTTCAAGATAGACAACCTGCAAGAGAAACTGTCATAGAATAGGAGATAATTTATTGGATACACAGATTACATTTACAGATACAATCAGTGTAGAGGAATATAATGCGCTGAGACGGTCTGTAAATTGGATTCCGGTCAAGGAAACAAGGGCGGGCAAGGCGCTTGCCAACTCCTTTTATAAAAGGATTGCATGGAAGGATGGCGAACCGGTCGGGATGGCAAGAATTGTCAGTGATGGAGGATATACGTATTTTATTACGGACGTGATTGTCAGACCGGATTGTCAGGGAACGCATATTGGAAGCCGGCTGATCGATGATCTGTTGAGTTTTATTAAGAGAGATGTCATGGAAGGAGAGACGGTCATGGTGAGCCTGATGTCTGCGTATGAGCGTGAGGACTTTTACGAGCGTCTCGGATTTCATACCCGGCCTTATGGCAATCATGGATCGGGCATGTCTATGTGGGTATCGAGAATATCAGATGGTAGTGTTGTAGTTTCCTAAAAAGGATTAGAGTGTCAAAAGGAATGCGTTAGCATTCCTTTTTTCGTTAAAAATTTGGATGTATTACTTCTATCCAAGACTTATTTAAATTGATTTTCCTGTGGATCATATTGATAATCAATGGATGACAACTTACGGCAGAGCTCCTCCTGATCCAGGCCGAGTGCCTTGCAGCACTCAGTGAGGGAGGGATAGAAGTCCCGAAGCTGTGTATTAATATAGCTGACCAGTATAACAGGATCTTTTGGAATATTCATCGGTATCTCCTTTCTATTGCAGGATAATCCCTGCTATCCGTCAAAAGCCAAGAGCCCTCACTGCGCCGCGTATCCTGATTAAACAGCGGAATTGATTAATTCCACAATCTTTTCAATCGAATTATTCAGCTGGCTGCGCTCCATGGCCTTTACGAATTTCGCGCGGTTTTCATAGGCCTGTTCTACTGCCTGCAGCAGCCCGTCGTTGGTGATATCCTCCTCCTGTATCACGATGCTGTAGCCCTGCTTTTCAAAGGATGCAGCATTCAGGATCTGGTCGCCGCGGCTGGCCTGCGCCGATAATGGAATCAGGATGTTTGGTTTGCGGAGCGCCAGGATCTCACAGATCGCATTTGCTCCAGCGCGAGAGATGATGACATCTGCCGCGGCCATGAGATCACTTAACTCATCCTTGATATATTCAAACTGTGCATATCCCTCCAACTTCATCAGGGTATGATCTGTCTTGCCCTTGCCGCACAGATGGATAATCTGATATTTTTGCAAAAGCTGGGGCAGGATAGCACGCACTGCTTCATTGACGCGGACAGATCCAAGGCTGCCGCCAATGATCATCAGTACCGGTTTCTTCTCGTGCAGACCGCAGAAGGCCAGCCCGGAAGCGGCATCGCCATGGAAAAGATCCTGTCGGATCGGTGTGCCGGTCAGCACGCCCTTGTGTGCCGGAATGTGCTGCATTGTTTCCGGGAAATTAGTGCAGACGCGTTGGGCACAAGGGATACAGATCTTATTGGCCAGTCCCGGCGTCATATCGGATTCGTGAATAATGCATGGGATATGACGTGACTTGGCGGCCAGCACCACGGGAACAGAAACAAAGCCGCCTTTTGAAAATACGACATCCGGGTTGATTTTTTTCAGGAGGGATCTCGCCTGTCCCAGTCCCTTTACGACCTTGAAGGGGTCGGTGAGATTTTTCGGGTCGATGTAGCGGCGGAGCTTTCCGCTGGCAATTCCATAGTAGGGGATGCCCAAATCGGAAATCAGCCTTTTTTCAATTCCCTCGTAGGAACCGATGTAATGTATGTCATAGCCTTGCTTTTGTAGTTCGGGAATCAATGCGATATTCGGGGTGACATGCCCGGCGGTTCCGCCGCCGGTAAGAATAATTTTTTTCATGAAAAACCTCCATTTATTCATATCTTTATTTATATGCATTAAAAATAAATAAGCGCATGAGTGCACACCTCAAAACCTTCGGTTTTTCGGTGTCGTTAACACTCATATAATCTGTGTAAAACAGACAATCTTGGCTGCAGGCAGCCAATTGTCTGTTTTACACAGATTGCACTCATGCTTTATCGTTCATTATAATACATTTACAATATTACTGCAATGCTTCTCAGCCTGTGGGTTGTATTCGGGAGTCGATTTTATTTTAGGGGGATTATCCTCAAAACTGCAATCTATACTCTTGAAAGTGTGAAAATATGGAAACTGCAGGCTGTGGTTGATTTTTTCTGCTATCATGTTTATAATTATCATAAGAGTAAGAGATGGAACGAACAGGCAATGAAAGGAGGTTCTTTCGTGGATGCTGCTTTGAAAGTTGACAGGGATACTGTTATGGCAGAAATAGAAGAAAACCAGAAAAATGTGCGTGAAATGGTAATGGAAAGTTACCATGACATGCAGACAGGAAAGGGAAGAGATTATAAGGAATTTTTCTCTGAAATGGAAAGCAGGTATGATCATGCAGACATATGATGTCATCATACTTCCGTTGGCAGAACGTGACATTGCCCGTAGTACAGACTATATTTTCTATGAAAAGAAAGCGCCGGAAACAGCACGAAACCTGCTGTTTGGTCTTCAAAGCACGATAAGCAAACTGGAACAGTTTCCAGAAAGCCATGAGTTTGATGAAGATGAAGAACTTGCTGCAATGCAGATACGGAAGTGTTATTACAAAAACTATAAAATTTTCTTTAATATTAATAAAGAGGAACAGACCGTGTATGTATTGCGTGTTCTGCATATGCTTGTGGATGCAAAGCCGCTGTTGTTAAATCTTAAATTTATTTAGTAGAAAACAGAATAAATCTATGTAAGCCATTGTGGATCAAGAAAATTCATGATGGTTCTTTTTCTGTTCACAGATTTATCACTGTTTTATCATGTTTCTTTCACTTCTGTTGGATATTCTTGTAATAAAAATACACACAGATACTGTAAGTTTGTGATGAAATATTCATCCATGATATGTTGTGTCGAATGATGTCCAATGACGGACAGAAAGGTTTGGTCGAGCCATGAGGAATATTGGAAAGGGAAGTGGTAAACGAAGGATTATAATTGCAGTGGGGCTGTTGGCAGTTGTGATCGCTGCAACAGCAGTGTTTATGGCGCTGCGGGGAAGGAAAAAGCCGATTCAGGCATCCAACCGGCAGAGCACGCTGTCACTGGAACGCATGAATCTGACGAAGTCTATCAGTGCGACAGGAAGCCTGGAGAGCAGGAAATCGAGGTCTGTGTCTGCGGCAGTGCAGAATGTGGAGGTTCAGAAGCTTTTGGTACAGGTCGGTGATTCCGTGAAGAAGGGAGATGAGCTTGTACGCTTTGATCGGAGTGATCTGGAGGAGGCTTTGTCGGATGCACAGGAGAATCTGTCCAATGTGAAAAGTTCGTCGAATCAGGAGATTACCCGCGCGCAAAAACAGTATAATACGGCGGTGGCAAATCGGAGAAGTGACCAGTCGCAGCAGCAGGAGAAGCTAAGCCGCGCGAAGGAATCTGTAGAGAAGGCAAAGAAAGAGGTACAGTCAGTCAGGAAGCAGTGGAAGGCGGCGAAGGATGCACAGGAGAAGGCGAGCTGCCAGGAGAAGCTTACACGGGCTGAGGAGGCTTTGCAGCAGGCAAAAAGCGAGAGGGATAATATCAAGGAGAGCCAGAGCAGCACAAACCGGCAGAATGCCAGCAGCATCGACAATGCACAGGCAGCATTGGACACGGCACGTTCTAACGCGGAAAAAAGTGTGAAAGAGGCACAGAAGCAGGTGGATGAAGCGCAGGAGACACTGGAGAAATGTTCCCTGACAGCACCTATGGATGGTATTGTGACGGCGGTCAATGCAGAGGAAGGGGAATTGTATTCCGGAGGGACGCTTGTAAAGATTGATGATACCAGTGCTTTTGTGGTGACGGCGACTGTGGATGAATATGATATCAGTAATGTGGAGAAGGGACAGAAAGTAGTCATTCTCACGGAAGCCACGGGCGAGGAGGAGCTGGAGGGAGAGATCACCTTTGTCGCTCCGTCAGCAGGTAGCACATCACAGTCGTCCGTCAGCCAGGAGGCGGGAGCAGGGGCGTCATCCAGTAGTTCTGACGGCTATGAGATACAGCTGCGAGTCAAGACGAAAGATGAGCGCCTCCGGATGGGAATGACGGCGAAATGCAGTATTATATTGGAAGAGGCACAGGATGTATTTGCTGTACCATATGATGCGGTGCATGAGGATCATAACGGAAACACGTATATCAATGCAGTGGGTGATTCCGGAAATGAGAAAGTAAGTGTGCAGAAGGGGATGGAAAGCGATTATTATGTGGAGATCAGCGGTGACGGGCTGATAGAAGGACTCCGTGTCGTGATTCCTACGGATGACACAGCAGAATCAACAGAGCAGAAGGATGACAGCGCAATGGATAGTAAACATGAACAGGGAGGATTTGAGAAAGGAATGCCGGGTGGAGGAATGCCGGACGGCGGACAGGGCGGTCCAGGCAGAGGAATGCAGGGAGGCAGGCCATAGGTCAGTGCGTATCATTTCTATTTGAGTGAGCCGCCAAAGGCGGCATGGGAGATTATTATGGAAGGAACAGGAATTATAAATCTTCAGGGGATCGTGAAGAGATTCTATATTGGGCAGTCAAATGAACTTGAGATTCTGCATGGGATAGACCTGACGGTGCAGGCGGGAGAATTTCTGTCAATTGTTGGGGAGTCCGGCTCTGGCAAATCAACGCTGATGCAGATTATCGGTGCGTTGGATCGTCCGACAGAGGGACAGTACCAGCTGGCGGGACAGGATCTGGGACAGGCGGATGATAAGGAGTTATCGCATATTCGTAACCAGGAGATCGGATTTGTCTTTCAGACTTATAATCTGATTCCGCGCACGACGGCAAGGGATAATGTAGAACTGCCGATGCTCTATGCGGGCGTACCTAAGCGGGAGAGAAGAGGGCGCGCGGAGCATTTGTTGGAACTTGTGGGGATGCAGGACCGGATGCTGCACCGTTCTGATGAGCTGTCAGGTGGTCAAAAGCAGCGGGTTGCAATTGCCCGTGCGATGGCCAATGATCCGTCAATTCTGTTGGCAGATGAGCCGACGGGTGCGCTGGATTCGCAGACGGGACACAAAATCATGGATATTTTTCATCAGCTTCATAAGGAGCAGGGGAAGACGATTCTGCTGATTACGCATTCCGGAGCGCTGGCGGGGGAGACAGATCGTATCATAGGGCTGCGGGATGGAAATGTCGTCAGTATGTCGTCCAATGGTTGAGGAGACGGAGGAATAGATATGTTATTTTGGGAAAATATCAGGCTGGCTTTTGCTGCGCTTGCCGCCAATAAGTTGCGGGCATTTTTGACGATGCTTGGGATTATCATAGGGATTGGCTCGGTGATTGCCATTATGACAGTGAGCACTTCCCTGTCGGCATCGATTTCCGCTGGTTTTCAGGAAATGGGAGCCAATAATGTGACAGTCGGGCTGGCGCAGAAAAGCGAAGAGGAGGAGGTACGTTCCGATGGTATGCGCTTCGGAGCCGGGCGTGGAAATGCTTCGATTGACAAGGAGGACAGGATTACAGAGGAAATGCTTCAGGAGCTGGAGAAGAGCTTTCCGGAGGAGATTGAGGCGATCGCCCTCAGTGAGGCGATTGGAAGCTGCACAGCAGAGCGGGGCGGGGCATCGGCCAATCTGTCAGTGACCGGGATTAACCCGGAATATTATCAGAGCAGCCAGATAAAATTACTGGCCGGGCGCTATCTTAAGCAGGAGGATCTGGATGGGGAGAAGAAGGTCATTATGGTGTCGGACCAGGTGATTGACAATCTCTTTGACGGTGATCAGGATGCGGCGCTGTGGCAGAAGGTCAGCGTTGGGCAAAATGACAATTACACGGATTATTATATCGTAGGAATCTATCAATATGCATCAGAGGGAAGCTTGTCTGAGAGCAGTCGTGAGGACCTTATGACAGCGGCGTATATCCCTCTGACGACGGCGCGCGCGGAACAGCATACAGAGGACGGATATTCGCAATTTACGGTCATTACTTCGCTGGAGATCGGGAGTGTCTCCGATTTTGCAGAACAGATAGAATCTTTTTTTGAACCATATTATATGAATAATGAGGATTACGAGATCTCGACATCTACAATGGAGTCTATGACGGAGTCGATGAGTGATATGATTCGTACCGTGTCTGTGGCGGTATCTCTGATCGCAGGGATTTCACTGTTGGTCGGCGGAATCGGCGTGATGAATATTATGCTGGTATCGATCACGGAGCGCACGCGGGAGATCGGCACG
>CAYYGS010000024.1:0-16745 GCA_964471335.1 uncultured Jutongia sp. | reverse complement strand
GAAAAAAACAGATGCCGGCAGTATAATATATTGGATAATGCTGGAAATAGATAATAAACAGGGAGAGTGTATATGTATACGGGAAAAGACCATACCTTTGTGATTTGTGCTTATAAGGAGAATCCACATATTGTGGAGACAATTGAATCATTGTTGAACCAGACGGTGAAAAGTAATATTATCTTGTCAACATCCACGCCGAATGATTTTTTAAAGGATATATGTGAAAAATATGATCTTACAATGATTGTGAATCCGGAGAGCAAGGGAGCCGGAGCAGATTGGAATTATGGCTATAATCATGCAGAGACGGATCTGGTGACAATGGCTCATCAGGATGATTTTTATGAAAAGGACTTTTTGGAAAAGACGCTTGCATATGCAAACCGTTGTAATGACATTATATTATTATATACAGATTATTACGAGCTTCGGGTGGAGGAAAAGGTGACCCGGAACAGGATTCTGAGAATTAAGCAGTGGATGAATGCTCCTCTGGGATGGAAAATATTCTATCACAGCAAATTTATCCGAAGGCGCAGCCTGTCTTTGGGAGATGCGATCTGCTGTCCGTCTGTCACCTATAATAAAGCGTTGATTGGGGAGAGCCCATTTGACACAAAATATATCAATAGCTGTGATTATAAAACATTGGTCGATCTGTCAAAATTAAAAGGCGCCTTCCTGTATATTCCCATCCAGTTGCTGGGCCATCGGATCTATCCGGGGTCAGCGACGACGAAAAATCTGAGTGAGAATATCAGGCAGAAAGAGGACTATGAAATTCTTTGTGATTTTTGGCCGAAGGGTATTGCGAGGATGATTAACCGAGTCTATTCGATCAGTGAGAAAAGCAATGAGATTTGACAAGCATTGTAAAATAATGGTAAAATAAATAGATTGGACTATTTCAAGTGAATTTCACAAGAAAATTTGAAAGATCATGAAGAGGAGATCATAAATGAAATCAGTTTTATTTATACCGCTTGGCTTCTATAGTTATGATGATAAGATAGAGGAAGAGATCGAAAAACTCGGCTATGAAGTGACACGATTTACACCGTTGGGAAATTATACAGTCCTGGATAAGGTGATGAATGCACTTACGAGAGGGAGGCATGCGGAGAAAAAAGCATATAACAGGCAGAAAAAGTATCTCCTTCACTGTGAAAAAGAGTATGATTATGTGTTTGTCATTGTTGGTAAGAATTTAGATCCCGAAATGTTTGGCGAATTTAAGAAAAAACAGACAAAAGCGAAATTTATATTATATTTATGGGATGATATATCCAGGGTGAAAGGTTATGAGAAAAACAAGGTTTACTACGATGAGATCTATTCATTTGACTTAAAGAACGTAGAAAAGCCGGGGATTCAATATCTTCCGCTTTTTTTTACAGATATGCATGAATACGGTGGAGAGGAAAAGCAGTATACATTAAATATGTTTGGAGAGCTGCACTCCGATCGGATCGAGATATGGGACAAGGTGGTATCGCAATGTCATATTGATCCCAGACAATGCTTTTTGTACTTGATCGCAACGACAGCGTTTCAATTTTTCCAGGCGCTCCTTCCATCAAATAATCCCTGGATGAAATGGGATTATGTACATGTAAAAAAGACAAAATTTGATCGTGTGACGGATATCATGAAGCGGTCGAAAGCGGCTTTAGATGTGCAGTACGCATCGCAGACAGGGCTGACAATTCGGACGATAGAGAGTCTTGCAGCGCATACAAAGCTGATTACGACCAATGAGTATGTAAAGAATTATGATTTTTATGAGTACGGCAATATTTGCATTATAGATAGGGAAAATCCGGTGATTCCTCCTGATTTTTTTGAGAAGGAATACCAGGAGGTTCCAGAGGAGATTGTGCGAAAATACAGTTTACAGCACTGGGTATCCACGATGTTTGATAAAGAAGGATAAATGGGGAGTCATATGAGAAAGTGTATTTTTGAAATATTGCGTCATATCCGGTATGCGCAGAGGTGGCTTTGCCTGTATCACCGATTTGGGAAATTTCCCTACACATGTTCTATGGGAAAACCTTTGTGGATTCGTAACCCGCGTTATATCCAACTGGAAAAAAATGTATCTATCCTTCCAATGGCCAGGATGGAATGTGTGCGGGAGTGGCTTGGAGAACCATGTAACGGAGAACTGTTGATCGGGGAGGGGACATCAATCGAGCAGTGCTGCCACATTATTGCCGCAGACCGACTGGAGATAGGGAGAGATGTTACGATTTCTGCCTTTGTGTATATTGCAGATTGTACACATGGATGTGACGATCTGGAAAAGGATGTCATGGATCAGAGGCTTGATATCAGGCCTACCAAAATAAAAGATGGTGCTTTTATAGGGATTGGCGCGAGAATCATGCCGGGAGTTACAGTTGGAAAAAATGCTATTATTGGTGCAAATGCAGTAGTTTGTAAAGATGTTCCCGACAACTGTATTGTGGCAGGCGTGCCCGCCAGGGTCATAAAAAAATATGATTTTTCCAGCAGGAAATGGGTTAAAGCCGTGGAGTCATAATGAAAGGATGGAAGATATATGAAAATCTTGGTAACTGGTGCGAATGGTTATATTGGACAGGGTGTTGTAAAGGAATTAACAGATCGTGGACAGAATGTTATAGCGGTTGATTTTCAGGTGGATCAGGTGGATGAGAGAGCAGAACGGATTGCGTGTAATCTTTTTGAAATAGAAGATCCATATCAGGAGTTTGGTCAGCCTGATGCTGTTTTGCATTTGGCATGGAGAGATGGATTTCAGCATCATTCCCTGAATCATATGAATGATCTGCCGGGACATTATCAATTTTTGAGTAAAATAATACAGGCAGGGATCAAGCAGGTGACTGTGCTGGGCAGTATGCATGAGATTGGTTTTTTTGAGGGAAGTGTGAATGAGAATACCCCGACCAACCCGCAGAGTTTATATGGAATTGCAAAAAATGCCCTTCGCCAGAGTGTTGAAATTCTGCAGAAAGAACATCGCTTTGTATATCAGTGGATTCGTGGATTTTATATTGTGGGAAATACCAAATACGGGTGTTCTATTTTTTCCAAAATTGCCGAAGCAGCAGAACAGAAAAAGGAACAATTTCCGTTTACAATGGGTGAAAATCAATATGACTTTTTGAATTATGATGAGTTTTGCCGACAGGTAGCAGCAGTGGTAATGCAGCAGAAAGTAAACGGTATTATTAATTGCTGCTCAGGTAAGCCGGTCAGGCTGGCAGAACGAGTAGAATCCTTTATTCAGGAGAATCACTTTAATATTCAGCTGCAGTATGGGGCATTTCCGGATCGTCCGTATGATTCCAAAGCAATTTGGGGAAATAACGATAAAATTTTGGAAATTATGGGGGACAGGAATGATGAAACAGTTTAGCGTAATGATACTTTGTTATAATTCCGAAGAGGACGCGCTACGCAAAACTATTGATTCCGTTTTAGTTCAGGAAGGCGTTGATTGGGAGATCATACTGGCAGACGATTGTTCCAAAAACGACTGTTTGGAATTTGCTGTAAAGTATTTAGATAACAGGGGGTGTCAGGGATATAAGGTCATGAGACATGAAACTAATGTCGGGACAGTGCAAAATATATATGATGCGCTGACGTTGGTGGAGGGCGAGTATGTGAAATGCATTGGTGCCGGCGATCTGTTGTATAGAAAGGATACCCTGAAAAAAGTATACGATTATATGCAGGATTCGGGAGCCGTGATGTGTTTTGGAAAGATGCAGGGATACAGGATGACAGGGAACGGCGTGGAGAAACAGGACTATTTCTGTCCTGCGGATATCATGGCGTTTGTAAAGAATAAGACGGGCAGGATCAGGAAGAATGTGGTGAAAAACCACGGATGGATTCCCGGCGCCAGCATGTTTTACCAGACATCACGATTTCAGGCGATGCTGAAGGAGATTGTCGGCACGGTGAGATATTGTGAAGATTTGCTGCAGGTTCTGCTTTTTGTGCAGCAGGAGAACGTAGTATTTTTTCCGTATGGTGTTATCTATTACGAGGTGGGAAGCGGAATCTCTACGGACCTAAATCAGGGGAGTTTGAAAAGGGTACACCACGATCACAAGAAATTTTGGGATGCTGCGATTGGCAAATATCCAAAAGACAAACTGATAAAAAAGGGGTATCAGATGTTTCGATGCGAGATGATACCACAAAAAGAACGAAGACGCATAAATACTCTTATAAAAAATCCCGGTTGTGTATGGATGATGGTGCGGACCAGATTCCAGCATGCACAGTATACGGTCAGGGGAAAGGGATTGTTGGATCAGGAGAATATACTGAACTGACAGTCAAGGTCGCATCAGAGGAACGGAGGATGTCATGAGAGAAAAGTATGTATTAAAAAATTTTATTGCGAAAATTTTCAGCACAGGACTCGTGACCCTTCTCAGTTTTGTCAGCAAAAAGGTATTCTTAGACAGCCTGGGCGACGAGGTTATGGGACTCAATGCATTGCTTTTAAGTGTTTTATCTATGTTGAGTCTGTTAGAGCTCGGAATCGGAAATGCGATTTATTTTAGTTTATATAAGCCTCTGGCAGAGGATAATAAGGCGGAGGTCAGCCAGATCATGCGCCTTTATGCCAAAATATACAGAGTAATTGGTGCTTTGGTCATGATGATCGGATTGATCCTGATTCCGTTTTTACACTTTTTTGTGGAAACAGATCTTTCCAATCGGGTTTTGTATAGTGCATATCTAATCATGCTGCTCGATACGGCACTCTCCTATTACATGGCATATCGACGCAATATTTTTAATGCAGACCAAAAGGAATATTTTAATACGAATGTAGATACGTTTATCAGCGTGGCGACATCATGTCTTCAGATGCTTACAGTAGTTCTGACGAAGAATTATTACCTGTTCCTTCTGGTTAAACTTATAGGAACACTTTCTGGAAATTTATATATCTTTTATCAGTCCGGGCAGAAGTATCCTTACCTGAAAAAGAAATATTCCTATCAGCTGCCGAAGGAATTTATGGATACATTTATTCAGAATGTTAAAGCACTGTGTATATCGAATATTGCATCCTATCTTGTATTCGGTACAGACAACCTTCTTCTATCAGGTTTTTTTAATCTTACGGCCGTATTCATTTATTCCAATTATACGGCGATCCTGTCGGCAGTGAATCAGGTATTCCATCAATTGTTTAATTCCATGCAGGCCAGCGTTGGAAACTTTATGGTGGTGGAGGGGAAGGAAAAAACGTACGAGCTGTTTAAAAAAATACAGTTTTTGAATTTTCTGATTACAGGTTATACATCTGTGGCGTTATTAACATTATATAACGATGCGATTACACTTTGGATGGGACAACAGTACACATGGGGATTGTTGACGGTCGTTGTGCTTGTTTTCAATAATTATTCACGATATATACTGCAGACTACCAGTATATTCAGAAATGCCGCGGGATTATACAGTCCCTATCCGGCATTTAAATTTTTATCGCTGTTTGAAGGAGTTGTGAATATTCTGGCATCCCTGTTTTTTATCGTGATTTGTAAGATGGGAATTTTGGGGATATTTCTGGGAACATCCATCAGTACGATTGTCAGTACCGTTGCAATACCACAATGTGTATATAAGTATTATTTTGAGAGAAGTGTCAGGGATTATATTTGGCGGTATTTGCAGTATATTATTTTAACTGCGGTCTATTGTGTTTTAAGTGTCGGAATATACCATTTGATTCGTACCGATATGCTGATCCTTAACCTGGTGTTTGGGGTGATCCTTTCATTTGCCATTCCGATTGGTTTATCAAGCGTGTTATATTATAAAACAGAGGAGTTTCAGTTTGTGAGGGAAACGGTTTTACGATATTTAGGAAAGTTTTACAAAAAGAGTGAAAAATAAAGGGGGAGGTAAGAGGAATGCAGGTTGTTAAATATGTTTTCCAGCCGCACGGTGATGACCGCGGCCAGCTGGTGGCACTGGAGGAATTTAAAGATATTCCGTTTAAGATTAAGAGAGTTTATTATATGTATGATACATCGGAGGGAGTGACGAGGGGATATCATGCACATAAATCACTGGAACAGATTCTGATCTGTATTCACGGAAGTTGTAAGATTCGTCTGGATAATGGAAAAGAAAAAAAGGTTGTACCTCTGGAAAAACCATATGAGGGATTGTATGTTTCTAATATTATGTGGAGAGAAATGTTTGATTTTTCTCCTGATGCGGTATTGCTGGTGTTAGCTTCCGAGTTGTATGACGAATCGGATTATATCAGGGACTATGATGAGTTCTTAGAATTTATTAAGGAAAATGGCGATTGATGACAAAATAGAAAGAGGGGTGAACGATGTGAAAATACCATTTGTCAGTTTCAAACCGATGGAAAAAGAATTGGATCAGGGCTTGCGCGATGCATTTGCGCGTGTATATGAGCGGAGCTGGTATATCGAAGGGCAAGAGGATGCCGCTTTTGAGGAGGCATTTGCCGAATACTGCGGAGTGAAGTATTGTGTGGGCTGTGGAAATGGATTAGACTCTCTGGTTCTGGCATTAAAGGCTCTTAATATCGGAGAGGGTGATGAGGTGATCGTGCCGTCCAACACATATATTGCAACCGTGCTGGCAGTTACGTATGTTGGAGCAGCTCCGATTTTGGTTGAACCTGATATTCGGACATATAATATAGATGCCACGGAGATTGAGAAAAATATTACAGAAAAAACAAAGGCAATCATGCCGGTTCATCTCTATGGACAGCCTGCAGATATGGATCCCATTATGGAGATAGCAAAGAGACATGGACTGTTTGTCGTAGAAGACTGTGCACAGGCGCACGGTGCATTTTATAAGGGAAAAAGGGTTGGAGGCTTTGGAGACGCATCAGGCTTCAGCTTTTATCCGGGCAAGAATCTGGGGGCGTTAGGTGATGCCGGCGCGGCAGTGACGAATCAGCGGGAGCTCGCAGATAAGATACGGGCACTGGGGAATTACGGTTCCGATTATAAATATCATCACATTTATCAGGGACAAAATTCCCGTCTGGATGAGATGCAGGCGGCTTTCTTGTCGGTGAAGCTTCCACAGCTCGACAGAATGAACGCGGAACGAAGGCGGATTGCATCACGTTATCTGAATGAAATTGACAATCCAATGATCATACTGCCTTATGTGATTCTGGATGTAGAACCGGTATGGCATGTGTTTTCGATTCGATGTGACCAACGTGAGAGATTGGAGCAATATCTCCAGGATGCAGGGATTGGCTTTAATAAGCATTATCCGATTCCGATTCATCGGCAAAGGGCATACGCTGATCTTATGCTTCCGGAAGGAAGTCTTCCGATTGCAGAGAAGATCAGTGCGACACAGTTAAGCCTGCCAATGTATTATGGGATGACAGAGGATGAAATTGATTATGTTATCGAGAAATTAAATTCGTTCCATGGATGATTATCGGAGGAAATGATGCAAGAGAAAAAACAACGAAAATCTAATATTGAATTATTGAGATGTATTTTGATGTATATGGTTATTATATTACATTACAATAATCCCGATATGGGGGGAGCCCTTGCAAATGCGTCTGGAATCAATGAAGTTTTTTTGCACTTTTTGGAGGCGGCATCTGTTTGTGCTGTAAATTGCTTTGTATTAATTTCTGCCTTTTTTTTAAGCAGAACGACGGAAAGAAGTATCAGAAAACCTTTGCAATTATTGGCGATGGTGTCCGGCTATAAGATATTATTTTATTTGTTGTCAGTAGTTCTGGGAGTGGAGCCGTTTCAGCTCTTTTCGTTAGTGTGGAATGTGATACCGGCCAACTGGTTTGTTGTTTTATTTTCTGTTCTTTATGTAATAACACCATATATTAATCCTTTATTTGAGGTGTTGTCTCAGAAACAGTTACAACGTTTTCTTCTGCTTTTGATTATCCTGTTTGTATTATATCCAACGATTGTAGAAATCGGTATGGAACTTGTGACAGGTTCGACACAATGTGTAGGTCTTGGAACGGTCACAGTTACGGGAAGTTCAGAGGGCTATACGATTGTGAATTTTCTGTTGATTTATTTGATTGGAGGATATTTGAACAGATATCCGCTGTCGTTTTCTACTGGGAAATATTGTGCTGGATTTCTTTGTTGTGTACTGTTGGATTTTCTGTTGAGTTTTATTTCGCAAGTTTATACGTCCTATTCTAATATATTTGTGTTTTTTGCCGCCATATTTTTATTTTTAGTTTTTTGGTCGTGGGATATTGGCAGTCATCGTTGGATCAATGAAATATCAAAGTCAACCTTCGGAATTTTTATTATTCATACCTGTTCGTTCATGCTTTTTCATTTTTGGGGATATTTTCGTATTGCAGAATATGCGAAGGCATCATTTGGGGTGATGGTTCTTCATGCATGGATTTCGGTAAGTGCCATGTTTGTAATATGTTTTGTGATAGACTATATTTGCAGGAAGGCAATTACACCTATCGTTTCTGTTATTGAAAAAAGGATATGGAAGAGGAAGGATGCAGATTGATTATCTGGCAGTGAGATTGGCGTGTTGGAAAGGGAAAGGTGAGAGAGATGAAATTAAGGGCTTTGGAAGCACGGGATGCCACAGCTATGCTGGCATGGATGCATGATGATTCGGTTGTCTGTTATATGGGAACGGATTTTGCATCAAAGACATTGCAGGATTGTCAGGCATTTATTGCGTCAGCTGGTGATACCGAAGAAAATATTCATATGGCAGTGGCTGATGAACAGGATAGATATATGGGGACGGTCAGCCTGAAGGAGATCGACCGTCAGAATGGTTGTGCAGAGTTTGCGATTACAATGTGCAGGGAGTCTATGGGAAAAGGTTATGCTGCTTTTGCTATGCGGGAGATTCTGCGCATGGGGCGTGAGGAGTATCAATTAGATTATATATATTGGTATGTTTCCAAAAAAAATGAAAGAGCAATTCGTTTTTATGATAAAAACGGGTATCAGAGATTGGAGAATCCTGCAGGGGTGTTGGGGCATAATGAAAAGACAGATTCGCCAGAATTTTTTTGGTATATATTTCGATAAAGATAATAGTTTAGAGGGATGTAAAGAAAAAGCCGCATGGACTGATCGAATTGATACATTCTGTTGATTTTATTACTGATCGCTCTTGTTTTTTAGAAAGTTCGATGAGTAATTACAATTCGTCAGTATTATTGCGACTTTTCCTGTTTTTTATATTTTTAAAATGTAACTTCTTTTAAATATCGTTCCACCGCATCCTGCCATGTCGGCAGAGGTGTAAATCCATTTTCGACAAGTTTTGATTTGTCAAGGCGGCTGTTAAATGGCCTAGCCGCTTTGGAAACGCCGTATTCTGCTGTTGTAACCGGTATTACGGTGGTATGGTCTTCGTCGTATTCGCTGTATCCCATGGCAGCAGCCTGCCGGAAGATCTCTCTGGTAAAATCATACCAGCTGATATATCCGCCTTCGTTCGTGGCGTGGTAATAGCCATATTTGTCTGTTTCTATCATATCTACCAGCAGTCTTGCCAGATCCAGCGTATAGGTCGGCGTTCCGATCTGATCATTCACCACCGTGATTTTATCATGTGTTTTTCCAAGCCTTAGCATGGTTTTGATAAAGTTACTGCCGTTGATTCCAAAAACCCATGCAATCCGGACAATAAAATACTTCTCCAGATTTTCAGAAACGGCCAGTTCTCCGGCGAGTTTTGTCTCTCCGTAGACATTCAGGGGCTTATAATCCCTGCAATCTGGTTCCCAGGGTTTGGTCCCCTGGCCATCGAAAACATAATCTGTACTGATATACATCATCCGGCAGTCAAGATCCTTGCAGACAGCCGCAATATTTTCTGTGCCAAGAGCGTTGACGGTGTGTACCTTATCCCTGTTTTCGTCATCTTCAGCCGCATCTACTGCCGTCCATGCGGCACAGTGAATGACAGCATCCGGATTGACACGCAGCAGTGTATCAGCCACACTGCTGCGGTCGGTAATATCCATAGAGAAATAGGATGCCTTTGTGACGGCAGAACCATCGTCGATTCCCTGATAATCAGCAGCGAGGTCACTTCCGATGCCCTCGTGTCCATGTGCTGCCAATTCATTGATGACGTCATGTCCCAGCTGACCGGCAACGCCGGTAACTAAAATCTTCATAGAACCATTTCCTTCCTATCGGTTGCTGTACATTTTCTCATAGTAATTCTGGTATTCGCCGGAGATAATTGTCTCCCACCATTCTTTGTTATCAAGATACCACTGAATCGTCTTTTTGATGCCGTCGGCAAATTTTGTTTCCGGCAGCCACCCCAGCTCATTGTGGATCTTGGTAGGGTCAATGGCATAGCGCATATCGTGTCCCTTACGGTCGGATACATAGGTGATAAGACTTTCCGGCTTGCCCAGTTCTTTACAGATGATCTTTACAATATCCAGATTCGTCATCTCGTTATGGCCGCCGACGTTGTATACCTCGCCGATTTTGCCCTTGTGGATGATCAGGTCGATTGCACGGCAGTGATCCTCTACATAGAGCCAGTCTCTGACATTTTCACCAGTACCATATACGGGCAGAGGTTTATCGTTCAGTGCATTCGCGATCATCAGAGGGATCAGCTTCTCCGGGAAATGATAGGGGCCGTAATTATTTGAGCAGCGGCTGATACTTACCGGAAGTCCATAAGTTCTGTGGTAAGCCAGTACAAGCAGATCGGCAGCTGCCTTAGAAGAGCTGTAGGGGCTGCTTGTATGGATCGGGGTCTCCTCTGTGAAGAAGAGGTCGGGCCTGTCTAATGGCAGATCGCCGTATACCTCATCAGTAGATACCTGATGATAACGGGTGATGCCGTATTTGCGGCAGGCATCCATCAGGACAGCTGTTCCCATAATATTAGTATTTAAGAAAACCTCCGGGCTTTCAATGGAGCGGTCTACGTGGCTTTCTGCTGCGAAGTTTACGATAATATCTGGCTTTTCCTCCTCAAACAGCTGATACACCTTCTCGCGGTTTGTAATATCTTCTTTGACAAAACGGAAATTAGGATTGTCCATGACAGGAGCCAGTGTCGAGAGGTTGCCGGCATATGTCAGGCAGTCCAGGCAGACAATGCGGTAATCAGGATACTTATCCAGCATGTGAAAAATAAAGTTGCTACCAATAAATCCGGCTCCGCCGGTTACAATGATCGTCATAATAATCCTCCATTTTTTATTTAATAAGAAACTGCTTGTTTTTAATGTAACACATCCATATATTTTCCATCTAACACATCCATCAGGTACTGTCCGTATTGATTTTTTTTCAGCGGCTCGTATGCCTCTAAAACGTCCTCACGGGAGATCCAGCCATTCAGATAGGCGATTTCCTCCAGGCATGCGATCTTACGGTGCTGATGTGATTCGATTGTTTTGACAAAATTTGTGGCCTCCACCAGGCTTTCGTGCGTCCCTGTGTCAAGCCAGGTAAAGCCCTGTCCCAAAAGTTCTACATTTAAATCGCCGTTTTCCAGATAGACGCGGTTTAAATCAGTGATCTCCAGCTCGCCGCGGGGACTTGGCTTTAATTCCTTTGCATATTTGACAACTCGGTTGTCGTAGAAATAAAGGCCTGTCACACAATAATTACTCTTCGGCTTTTGCGGTTTTTCCTCGATGGAGACAGCCTTGCCGTCCTGATCAAATTCCACGATGCCGAAACGCTCCGGATCATCAACGTAATAGCCGAATACGGTAGCGCCCTTTCCGGACTCCGCGTTTTCTACGGCAGCCTTCAGCCTCTTTTTCAGGCCGTGGCCGGCGAAAATATTGTCGCCAAGTACCATTGCGGCTGTATCATTTCCGATAAATTTCTCTCCGATGATAAAGGCCTGGGCCAATCCGTCGGGACTGGGCTGTACCTCATAGGAGAGCTCGACTCCGAATTGGTGTCCATTGCCCAGAAGCTCGCGGAAGCGAGGAGTATCCTGTGGTGTGGAAATAATTAAAATTTCACGAATACCAGCATTCATTAATACGGATAACGGATAATAAATCATTGGCTTGTCGTAGATGGGAAGCAGCTGTTTTGATGTTACCATAGTCAGCGGATATAGGCGTGTTCCGGAGCCGCCTGCCAAAATAATGCCCTTCATATAATACCTCCATTCCTGTCCTGGTTTTGCAAACCGGAATACAAGCTCCGTTTGCTATGCCGCAGGCAAAAATTTGCGTGTTGGATGGCTTCTTGTTTACTATGTCTGCATTATAAAAGGTGACGCTACGTCACCTTCAAGTCCTTTTTTATATTTTTTACATATAAGGCAGAATTTATACGTTTTTTTCTTGTTTTTTGTGCAAAATTACAAAGAATTCTTTTGTTTTTTTATTAAACTTTGAAATGTAATAGTTTTTTATGGGGATATATGTTATAATTAAAAGAATAAATTGAGTTAGAGGTGCATTATTTGGCAGACCATTACTCTGGGAATGGGGGGAAGTGTATGGTTAAAAAAGAGACAATTGCAATTTGCGTTACGAGTCTCCACCAAAAGGCTGTCCACAGCGTGATAGCAGAGCTGGGACAAGAGGCGGCAAAACGCGGATACCGGATACGGATTTTTGCCCCATTTTCTGATTTGTATCATCAGTCGGAGGGAGACAAGGCACAGCAGCAGATTTTTGATATTATACCCTATGACAGAATCTGTGCAATGATTCTTTTTTCAGAGACGATAAAAAATGAACATCAACGGCAGAAACTGGCAGAACGTGCAAGGGAACACCAGGTTCCGGTCTTTTCGTTGAAACAGTCAGTCGAGGGCTGTTGTAATTTCCGATATGATTCGGAGAATGCTTTGGCTGATATTATCCGTCATCTTATCGAGGTCCACCACTGCCGCAGAATCAATATGATATCGGGCCTGCAGGGAAACGAGGTGGCAGAGAGAAGGGTAGAGGTATACCGTAGCGTTTTGGAAGAGTATGATTATCCGATTGAGGAGGAGAGGATCGGATACGGCGACTTCTGGGCGGAGCCTGCAAAGAATGCGGCCGCAGAGTTTTTAGATTCCGGGCTTCCGGAGCCGGAGGCGATTGTCTGTGCGAATGATGCAATGGCGATCGGCGTCTGTGATTTCCTGGCAGAGCGCGGAATACGTGTGCCGGAGGATATGATTGTAACGGGGCTTGGAGGGATTCAGGAAAGAGAATTCCATTTTCCATTGCTGACTACAGCGATCTATGATCCTGTATTAAGCGCTAAATGTATAATAGATATAATAGAGGAAGTTCTGGAGAACGGTGCACGGATGGAGTCTTCTGTCACAATACCCTGTAAGAAGATTTATACGGAGTCGTGCGGGTGCAGGCAGGAGGATGTGCAAAATCCGCAGCAGCACTTGATGATTACATATGGTCAGTTAGAGCGGGAGCGCCAGTACAGCCATGCGATGCACAGTCTGATTGATGATGTGAACGAGAATGGAACAGTGGCGGCTTTGGCAGAGCACCTGCCGCGTTATCTGGACGGACCGAGAATTTCGCTGTATCACTTCTATCTGGATGCCCGTTTTGCGGCAAGGTGTAAATTAGGGGATGGAAGAATTGACGAGCGGCGTTTTGTTCTGCTGAATCAGGAGGAGGGAACGGCTCACAAGCTTTTGCCGTACTCTGCCTATCGGGAGCAGGAGGAGCAGTTATATGGGGAGTCGCGTCAGATACTCAGTATGCCCCTTTATGTGGACGACAAAGTGTATGGAATATTCAGTATTAATTACGAGAGCAAGAGGACGAATCATGAATGTCTGTATGAACTCATTATGACATTGAATAACCTCCTGAGTTCTATTCACAACCGGGCCAGATTCCTGCGGGTCAGCCATGAACTGAATGAGGTGTCTGAGCAGACGATTCAGTCGCTGGCAGAGATCGTGGAGGCAAAGTCGGAATTTACGGGGCTTCATGTAAAGCGCGTGTCGGAATATACGCGGATTCTGGCGGAGGCTATGGGATATTCTGCAAAGCAGGTGGATATGATTCGTATCGCATCCATGCTGCATGATATCGGAAAGATCAATATACCGCCTGCTATATTGGAAAAGCCGGGCAAGCTTACGGAGGAAGAATTTGAAATCATAAAGGGACACGTGACAGACGGTGGTAATATGCTTCGGAATGCGCCTGGTGAAATTATGCAGACAGCATATAAAATCGCATTGCAGCATCATGAAAAATGGGATGGGAGCGGCTATCTTGGCATGAAGGGCGAGGAGATTGCCATGGAAAGCCGGATTGTAGCGATTGCAGATGTGTTTGATGCACTCGTCAGCAAACGGCCGTATAAGGAGCCCTTTCAGGACCAGAAAGCATATGAGATCATCGTACAGGACAGTGGGACCCATTTTGATCCACAGGTGGTAGTTGCCTTCCAAAAGAATTTTGACCGCTTCTTGGAGGTGCATGCCAGCTATCAGGATGAAAAAGCAGTAGGATAATTATTGGTGATGCCGGCACAGGAAGATGCCGGCATCTTTCGTGATTGAGAAGCCGTACCTTGCAGCCCTGCCGACGAAGCTTTTGAATTCTTTATAACGATCCAGGAGATACTGGTTCTGGTTTCCGTGACAGGATAGAATATATTCAATCAGCGGCTCCGGCTGATCCAATTCGATTCTGTCCTCGTAATGGCGGAGTTCTACTGTATCAAAAATGGGACAGAGGATGTCGTGGCCATTTTCGAGACCGAAGCGTTCATACAGATTATCGGCTGCCAGTTGGATGCGGGAGTCAAAACGCTGCACCAGCCGGCTGATTTCTTTCATGTGGGAAGAGCCATAGGTGCTGCAGATGAAGCATCCGTCATTCTTTAATACACGGTCAATTTCCCGGCAGGTCTGCCCGATATCGTCACAGTAGAAGAGTAAATGATTGGCGATGACCAGATCGAATTGGTTATCCGGACAGGGAATTTCGGCGCAGTCAAAGGTTTCATAGGTGAATCGCTGATCGTCGGCGCCAATTGTGCGGCGGATATCGCGGATCATCCCCTCGGAGATGTCGGATAAAATGACAGAGATATCGGGGGGAAGCTTTGTGATGTTTTCCTTCCAGAGGGCTCCGTTGCCGCAGCCCACTTCCAGGATGCGCATTCCCGGTTGTACTCCGCATTGTTCATATACCCAGGGAAACCACCCCTGCGGATTGATGGAATATTTTTGGTGGAGATTGATCCGTGCGGAAATGTTGGTGGCGTCCTGGTATTGCCGTTTCAGGCTGGTCTCCATACCGGTGAGATGGATGAGATGGAGCATCTGGCTCCAGTCAGGCTCGCGCTCCTTCTCCATAGCGTCAGCCGTTTCGCGGATTGCAGACTCTACGAGTTGCATTTGTTCGATACGGTCCTGCACTAATTTCAGCTGCTGGTTTAATGAATTTAACATGATATGATAATCGGCAGTATTGACGGTCATCTCACGGATATCGTCGAGGGAGAAGCCGAGGTATTTCAGGAGAAGGATCTGCTGCAGGCGTGCAAAATCAGAATCTGTATAAAACCTTGCTCCGTTTGGATTGACATACGAGGGTTTCAGAATATTCTGTTTGTCATAATAACGGATTGTTCGGACGGAAACGCCTGCCATACGGGCAAAATCCCCGGAAGAATAATAACCGGAAAGTTTCATAGTAATCCTCCATGCCGTTTCTAACGGTATGCCGCCCATTGGCGGCTGAAAAAAGCAAAGAAATAAATTGGCTCATGAAAAATGCAAAAGCAGCTGTGCGTCCGTTAGGTGCGTCAGGTCGGGCTGCGAAGGTTTATCGCAGCAAACAGCGATCTGAAAGTTATCGCAGGACAATGTGGTGAAACGGCGCGACAACTCATCTTCAAAAATGTTAAAGGATGTCAGTGGTGTATTCAGCCCTGTTCCCAGCATTTTGACATAGGCTTCCTTTTTCGTCCAGATCTCAAAGAAGGTCCGGTCGGGATCGCTGCTCTGCATGACGGCATTGTACTCTGCCGGTGCAAAGAAATGGCGGGCTGTGTTCAGTTTGGCCGGCCGGAGCCACTCCAGATCAGCGCCGACAGCTGTGTCGTGCTGTACGAATAAAATGCGGTTCTGGCTGTAGGAGACAGAAAAGAAGCAGTCCGGAACTTCGGTCCAAAAAGGCTTGCCATATTTTGTATATCCCAGTGTGATATCTGCCGGAGAGACGTGGTGCTTCCGGGCGAGCTCCTGCCGGATGAGAAGTTCTGCCAGCAGAGAGAGTTTTTTTTGTCTGGGCAATGTATATTTTCTGATTTTATCCTGTCTCTCCGGGGAGAGCAGCGGCAGCAGATGTTTGATGCTGTCAAAATCAGTGTTTTCATTCACGGATAATAATATTAATGGTATCATACAGAAAAGAATATCACACTTTCCTTTTCTTTACAAATTTTTGCCTGTTTAGTATAATTATACCAATTATTTTTAGGAACGGAGGATACGCATGAAATCTATCAGAACAAAAATAATTGCTATTGTACTTTCCTGTACGGTGATCGCTGTGTTGATCTGTGGGGCGATCAGCATTATTAATACAGTTCAGTTGACCGAACAGGAGACAGAGAAACTGATGCTGAAGACAGTGGAAAAAGAAGCTGGCAATATGGATCAGACCATGAATCGGATCTCGCAGTCCGTGGACACATTTGCATCAATCTGTCTGAAACAATTGGGAACTCTGGAGG
>CAYYGS010000023.1:0-16766 GCA_964471335.1 uncultured Jutongia sp. | reverse complement strand
CCCCGGAAACCCTGGAAGATGGCAGCATTGCCGTGAGTTGGCGGAGCGGGCATTCGTCGCACCATCGAAGCCGCAAGGCATTTAGACATCTACAAAGGCGTAGGGCGTGACATCAGGACCAACACCGCCTTTTCACGCGCCTCAAAAACGGTACACTGGTAAAAAGTATAGGCGGCAGGACGGATTGAATTTTAAAAATAACGGATAAGCAGGGATTATCCTATCCAAATTTTTCCAGGGGAACAGGGAAATTCCTGTGTTTATTCTGGCAAAAACAAGGGGAATGCCGATGCATTCCCCTGTAAATTCTATTCTGACTATTTTGCTTAAAATTCCGGTTCAATCAAACCGTACGTACTTCCCTTTCTCTTATATACCACATTTACCTCGTCGGTAGAAGTATTGCGGAACACATAAAAATTATGTCCCAAAAGCTCCATCTGCAGACATGCCTCTTCCGGATCCATCGGTTTCATTGCAAATCTCTTGGAACGAATAATCTTAATCTCATCCTCGTCGTCAATCTCCTCCTCCACAAATGCCTTGCTTAAGCTGGCTGCCGCCTGCTTCTGATCCACCAGTTTATTCTTATATTTCCGAAGCTGACGCTCAATGATCTCTTCTACCAGGTCAATAGAAACATACATATCACTGCTGACCTGCTCTGCCCTGACAATATTTCCCTTCATCGGGATCGTTACTTCAATCTTCTGTCTCTCCTTCTCTACACTGAGTGTCACGTGAATCTCTGTATCCGGCGTGAAATATCTCTCCAGCTTGCCGATCTTCTCCTCCAAGGCCGCCTTCAAGCCATCTGTTACATCAATATTCTTACCACTGATAATATACTGCATTGTCCCCAACTCCTTTACTATTTAATGGTTATATTGTACTGCAAACAAGCCTTTATAGCAAGTAAAAAGTAACAATTTGCACAAAAATTTATCTTGTGACACCAAATTACACCACAAAATTTCCCATTTTCTATTGAGATTTCTGCAGACTTCCCCGCCCTAAACCCAAAAAAACTATGTGAATACTGTGGACAACTTCGTGCACAACGTGATTTCAGGCATCTCCTGATAAAAAAATGTGGATAACTATTCGTCCACAGTGCAAACATTCCTTTCCTTCAAGCCTTGACTTATCCTGCAAAAGTACGTATGATAAAGATAATAACCTATACATAGAAAGAAGGAACGCAGTATGAATATGGTCAACGATATTACAAGCCTTTCCACTTCCATGTCGCAGAGCCAGCTGATGACAAATGTGAGTACAGCCGTTCTGGATATGGCACTGGATACCTTCGAGGGACAGGCAACCGAATTAATTAAACTTATGGAAGCATCAGTACAGCCAAATCTCGGACAACATTTCGATATGAATATTTAACCGGATGCATCCGAACAAATAAATCTCCCCCTTCTTCCCAATTTTGAGTGTTCTTCTCAAAACCGGAAAGAAGGGGGAGATTTATTTTATACACCATCATGACGAAGCCTGATATATCATTCTTCCCTTCACATATTTTGCACACAGTGCATCAGATTCCGCCAGATAAATCAAGCGCTCCAGACGTTCCTCCAGACTTCGTTCTACTGGACATAGAAGATTAGAATCATCCAGCACCAGCACATCCGCATCATAGCCCGGCAAAAAGCTTCCCACCTTTCCGAAGAAGCTGCCTCCTCCCATCGTCGCCAGGTAAAATGCCTCCCAGACAGACAGATGCTCTGCATGTTCATCCATACAAGCCTGATACAGCTTGGATACCGTGACAGTATCCTGTATTGCACGGAGCATTGACAGAGAAAATCCTCCTGCCACATCCGTACCAAGTCCTATATTTAATCCCTGTTCCCAGTAATCACGAACCGGCGCCATCCCGGAAGAAAGGCTGAAGTTTGAATTAGGACAATGGGCAATATACACGCCTCTCTCCAACATGCGTTCAATCTCCTGCGGAGAAGAGTAGACACAATGTGCCATCACCGCCGGATAGCCGTCGCCGAACAGGTCATTTTGATCGTATGCTTCTCCATAAAATTTCGTATTCGGATACAGCTCCCTGATTTTTTCAATCTCCTGTCTGTTCTCCGATAAATGCGACTGCACCGGAAGGTTGTACCGTCTCCTCAGATCTCCAAGTTTCCTCATCAGTTCATCCGAACAGGATACCGCAAAACGCGGAGTAATCATTGGTTTCGTATACGAACACCGCCGAACAGTCTCCTCAACGAATCGGACGGTATCATCAATAGAATCCTGCACATTTTCACAGAGTTCCTCCGGTCCCATTCTGTCCATGTTCACCTTACCTACATAGGTTATGACACCTGACTGATCTAAAAGATCTGCCAGAAGCAGCGAACTCTCCAAATGCACGGTAGCAAACACACACGCCCTCGTCGTAACACTGCGCCGCAGATCCTCCGCAAAGATTTGGTACGCCCTCCCGGCATATTCCGTTTCCGCGTATCGCATCTCTTCCGGAAAGGCAAAGCCCTCCAGCCATTCCAAAAGCTGCAGATCCATCCCCAATCCGCGAAAAGCATATTGCGGAGCATGTACATGTAAATCTGTCATTCCCGGAATCAACAGCCGGTCTCCGTAATCTACCTGTGTATCGCCTTCCCGCACAGTGATCTGCTTTGCGAATTCCTCACCGGAATATACTCCTGCGACCCTTCCGTCCTCATCTATGGCAAGACATCCATTCTCTTGCGTACAGAGCGTTTTCCGATCCTTCATGTATAATATATTTCCTGTCAGATAAAGCAACACTGCCTCCTTATTTCTCTGCAATCGCTTCAATCTCGATTGCCACATCCTTCGGCAAACGCGCCACCTCTACACAGGAACGCGCCGGATACGGCTCCGGAAAATACTTCCCATATACTTCATTAATATTTCCAAAATCATCCATATTCTTAATAAAAACTACAGTTTTAACGACCTTCTCCATCGATGTGCCTGCAGCCTCCAGCAGATTGCTCAGATTCGAAAACGCCTGCTCTGCCTGCTTTGCTGCATCTCCTCCCACCAATTCTCCAGTCGCCGGATCAATCGGAATCACACCAGAGGTAAAGACCATATTCCCCACCTCGATTGCCTGTGAATACGGGCCAATTGCCGCCGGTGCCTTATCTGTACTAATAATCTTCTTCATAATGACCTCATTTCTATATACTTTTATTTTCAACCTGATCTAAATATTGCGTATCCCATCCGAGGCAATCGTAATCCTTCCATTCTTCATCAATCTTCCGATCGCCCTCTTATACGCATTCTTACTCATATGAAATGTATTTTTGATCTGCTCCGGATCACTCTTGTCATGATATGGCAGAAATCCTCCCGCCTCCTGTAACCGACGGAAAATAAACTCTGCGTCCTCATCCATCTGCTCCGGAATCTTCTTTTTGACACTGAGTGTCAGCCGCCCATCCTCCATCACCTGTGCCACTCTGGCATAAACAGGCTGGTTAATTCTGTATTCTTCAAACACTTCTTTCTTCGGGATCAAGGCAGAATACTTATCATCTACCGCCACGAATACCCCGAAATTTTCACTGATCTCATAAACCCTGCCAAAAACCTCATCATCCTTCTCATAATCGGAATCATCACGCAGCACATTATATACCCGCATTGATGCACAAAGACGCTCACTCTTATCCAGATAAAGCGTCACCAGCACCGCATCCCCCGGTTTTACCTCATACAGCTGCTCCTTAAAAGGGAGAAGCAGATCCTTCGACAGACCCCATTCCAGAAATGCACCAATCGATGTCACTTCCTTTACCTTCAATCTTGCCACACCACCAAGCTCCAGTTCTGGCTCCCATGTTGTAGCAATCGGACGGTCCTCAGAATCCCTGTAGACAAAAACGGTCAGGGCATCCTTTAATTGCGTCCCCTTTGGCACCTGTGCCTTTGGAAGCAATATTTTATCTCCCTCGTCACCTCCGGGCGTATTTAAATAAACACCAAAATCTGTTGTTTTTACAACAATAAGTTCCTGTGTTTTTCCCATTTGAATAGAAGAAGGCATACCTTCACCTCATTTCATAGTCTCTCTTACGCTTCGTATTCTCCATACTGACGAAATCTGTCATATCTCTTCTGCAAAAGTTCTTCTGCAGACAATGACTGTAGTTGCGGCAACGTCTCTAATAATGCATCCTTTATTTCCTGCGCCGTCTCTTCCAGATGATTCTGAAGGCCATCTTCCGCTTCCTCAAACATTCGGTCCGCCACATGATTCTTCAATAGATCTTTTGCCGTCATTTTCATCAGCTCTGCCGCCTCTGCTACGCGGCTGGAATCTCTCCATAAAATACTGGAAAAACCTTCCGGAGATAACACAGAATACACGCCGTGCTCCAGCATCCATACAGTATCCGCTACCGCTAATGCCAGCGCACCGCCGCTGCCTCCCTCTCCGATAAAAATACTCACGATCGGCGTCCTCAGCCGTGACATCTCCATCAGATTCCGGGCAATCGCTTCACCCTGCCCTCGTTCCTCCGCACCGATGCCGCAGAAAGCTCCCGCCGTGTTGATAAACGTAATCACCGGACGATGAAATTTCTCTGCCTGCTTCATTAAACGAAGTGCCTTCCGATATCCCTCCGGATTCGGCTGTCCGAAATTGCACTTCACATTTTCCTCCAGGTCATGTCCCTTCTGGATTCCAATCACGGTTACTGGCATGCCGTCCAGAGAGGCAATGCCCCCCACAATAGCGCCGTCATCTGCAAATAATCTGTCACCGTGAAATTCCATAAAATCCTCAAAAACAGCTTTAATAAATTGTCTCGTATTCGGCCTGTCAATCTCACGGGCGAGAGACACCGATTTCATACTCTCATTCATATCTATCCTTACCTCCATGCATGTGCATACGGCTCTGTTTACGATTGATGATGCAGTCTCAGTATCCTTGCCAGCTCCTCCCGGAGCTCCTCTCTATGCACAATCCGATCCACAAACCCGTGTTCCAGCTGAAATTCTGCTCTCTGAAATCCCTCTGGAAGCTTCTGATGGATCGTTCCCTGGATCACACGCTGCCCCGCAAACCCAATCAATGCTTTTGGTTCCGAAAGAATAATATCACCAAGCATCGCAAAACTGGCTGTCACTCCGCCTGTCGTTGGATCTGTCAGCACTGTGACATACAGAAGTCCGGCCTCATCATGACGTCCCAGTGCCTCTGATACCTTTGCCATCTGCATCAGGGAAATAATCCCCTCCTGCATCCTGGCTCCACCAGACGTAGTAAAGATGATAATCGGAAGACGCTCTCTGGTCGCTGTCTCCACCGCGCGTGTCACCTTCTCTCCCACGACAGATCCCATACTCCCCATCATAAAATGGCTGTCCATAATAGCCAAAATTGTCTCCTCACCGTCGATTTTACAGCGTCCCGTCACAACTCCCTCGGGAATTCCGGCCTTCTGCTGTGCCTTATTGATAATGGCATCATAATCCGGATAATCCATAGGATTCTTCGGGCGCATCCCACTGTCAAATTCTTCAAAGCTGCCTTCATCACAGAGAATATCAATACGCTCGGAAGGACTCATTCGAAAATGAGCTCCACAACTGGGACAAAGCTTATACTTTGTCACTTCCTTCTTATAGATGATCATCTTACAAGTATTGCATTTGATCCACATTCCGTTAGGAATCGAAGGCTCCTGCGCCTTACGCCGTCTTTCTGTTTTTTCCTGCTTCCGCTTTTCTTCCGGCGATTCCAATGAAAAATAATTTTTTCTTTTACTAAATAAATTCACAAGACCAATCCTTTCTGCCTGTCTGTTTTTCAGAACAGAAATATTATTCCCTTAAAATATACTCTTCAATAAAAGAGGTGTCAAATTCTCCCCGAATATAATCCGGATGGTTTAAAATAGTACTCTGAAAATCAATGTTTGTATCAACGCCATCAATAACAAATTCAAACAGCGCCCGCTTCATTTTGGCGATCGCCTCCTCGCGGTCCCTGCCATGAACAATCACCTTCGCGATCATAGAATCATAATACGGCGGGATCACATAATCCTGGAATACCGCGGCATCCACACGCAGTCCCATTCCGCCGCCCGGCAGAAGAAGCGATTGAATCTTACCGGGACAGGGTGCAAAATTGCGGCTGGGATCCTCTGCATTGATTCGACATTCGATCGCATGTCCCTGAATAGAGACATCTTTCTGCTGAATCGAAAGTTTTTCTCCTGCAGCGATCCGAATCTGCTCCTTAATGATATCCACTCCTGTCACCATCTCTGTTACAGGATGTTCCACCTGGACGCGTGTATTCATCTCCATAAAATAAAATTTACCTGACTTATCATACAGAAATTCTACCGTTCCTGCGCTCTGATATCCGGCTACCTTTGCCGCATTGACTGCCGCCTTGCATAATTCCTTACGCACCTCGGGACTGATCGCAGGAGAAGGAGATTCCTCCATCACCTTCTGATTCTTTCTCTGGAGAGAACAATCCCTTTCTCCCAGGTGGATCACATTGCCGAAACTATCTCCCAGGACCTGCACCTCTACATGTCTGGCATGTTCGATCACCTTTTCCATATACATGGATCCGTCTCCAAACGCTGCCAGCGTCTCACTCTGTGCCGCCTCAAATGCATCTTGCAGCTCATCTCTGCTGCGAACGATTCGTATGCCCTTACCACCGCCGCCTGCAGAAGCCTTGACCATTACGGGATATCCCAGCTTGTCAGCAATCTCATATGCCTGTTCCAGATTTTCAACAAGACCATCGCTGCCCGGAATCACAGGCACTCCCGCCTTTATCATCATATCCCTGGCATTTGACTTATTTCCCATGGCATCGATAATCGAAGGACCCGGTCCGATAAATTTAATATTACAGACCTCGCACATCGATGCAAAAGTGCTGTTTTCCGACAAAAAACCGAATCCCGGATGAATTGCCTGAATTTTTTTCTCGACAGCAACACTGATTATATTCTGCATATTCAGATAGCTGGAAGAGACCTTTGCTCCTCCAATACAGACTGCCTCATCTGCCATCTGAGTATGTAAGGCATTTTTGTCCGCCTCCGAAAATACAGCTACCGTCCTGATTCCCATCTCACGGCAGGCACGAATAATCCGAACCGCAATTTCTCCTCTGTTTGCAATTAAAATTTTTTCAAACATGCGCTCCTCCATTCATCTTCTTATCCAATCATAAAGATAAACTCTGCCTGTGCCGCAACCTGATCTCCCACATAAGCAGTTCCCTGCCCTACTCCCGCATTCTTTTTCAACTTGACAATGGATACCTCCATTCTCAATGTATCACCGGGAACAACCTTTCTTTTGAACTTTGCATTTTTAATCCCGCCAAAATAAGCTGTTTTTCCCTGAAATTCCTCCTGAGACAAAATTGCAACCGCCCCGGCCTGTGCCATGGACTCTACGATCAGTACGCCGGGCATTACGGGTTCCTGTGGAAAATGACCGGCAAAAAACGGTTCGTTCATCGACACATTCTTGATTGCCGTCACACTTTGCCCCGGTACCATGTCAACGATACGGTCTACCAGCAGAAAAGGCTGGCGGTGTGGAATGATTTCCATAATCTCCTTAATATCCATTGTCATTGTTCTCCTCATTCCTGCAAGGTGAATCGTTTCACCTTGGCTTTATTGTGCATAATCCAATTTATGACAAACAAGTGATCCTGATTATACGATCCGGAATAACGGCTGGCCAAACTCAACAAAATCTCCATCCTGTGCCAAAATTTCCGCAACCGTACCTCCCTTCTCACAGGGAACCTCATTCATAAATTTCATCGCCTCAATAATGCAGAGCGTATCTCCCTCGGCAATCGTATCTCCCACCTTGACATACGGCGGCTTATCCGGCGCCGAGCCGGCATAAAAGGTTCCCACAATCGGAGCCGTCACCAGTGTTCCCTCTCCTGAAGAGGCGGGAGCCTGTGCGGCCTGCGCAGCAGGCGCAGCCGGTTCCACTGCAGACGGAGCGGCAGCCACCGGTACTGCTACCGGTGCTACCGGGATCTCAGCCACAGTTGCTGTTCCTGTGCCACGGCTCATCCGAACCGAGGTATCCTCCATCTTAACTTCCAATTCATTCAAGTCAGTGTTTTCAAATAACTCAATTAATTCTTTGATTTCTTCGTATTGCATGTTTCCATCCTTTCCGGCATAACCGCATGCTACCATCCATCACCAAACAATCATCTCTTTGCTGTCAGATTACATTATGCTTCCTGCCATTTCTTAAAACAGAGTACCGCGTTATGTCCCCCGAACCCCAAAGAATTCGACAGGGCATATTCTGCCTTTTCCATCGGCCTGCCTTCATTTGGGACATAATCCAGATCACATTCCTCATCCGGCGTCTTGTAATTGATCGTCGGTGGCAGGAATTCTTCCTCCAGTGCCTTGATGCATGCAATTGCTTCAATAGCTCCGGCGGCTCCCAGCAAATGCCCCGTCATCGATTTTGTGGAGCTGACAGGGATATGATATGCCTCGTCTCCCATCACTCGCTTGATAGCTGCCGTCTCCCCACAATCATTCGCATGCGTACTCGTTCCGTGTGCATTGATATAGGACACCTGTTTCGGCGTGATGCCCGCTTCCTCCATTGCAAGCTTTATCGCTCTCGCAGCACCCTCTCCATCCGGACACGGCGCCGTAATATGATATGCATCACATGTTGCACCATAGCCGACAACCTCTCCATAGATCTTAGCGCCTCGTGCCAATGCATGTTCCAATTCTTCCATCACTAAAATACCGGCGCCATCTCCCATCACAAAGCCGTCCCGATCTTTATCAAACGGCTTGCAGGCATCCTTCGGATCCGGATTCTGAGAAAGAGCTGTCAGATTCGTAAAACCAGCGACACCGATCTCACAGATCGCACCCTCTGCACCACCCGCAAAGCAAATATCAAGATTACCGCTCTGAATGCTGCGGAATGCTTCTCCGATACAATTCGTACCGGTAGCACAGGCCGTTACAATATTCTCACAAATTCCTTTGGCCCCGAAACGAATCGCAATATTCCCAGCTGCCATATTTCCAATCGTCATCGTAATAAACATCGGCGACACCCTCGCAGGTCCCTTCTCATTCATTCTGGTCACCTGCTGCTGCATCGTCATCAGGCCGCCGACACCAGAGCCCACAAGAACACCGACACGTTCCGCATCCTCCTGCTCCATATTGATCCCACTGTCCTCAAACGCCTGTACTGCCGCTCCCATCGCATAGACCGCAAACAGATCATTCCTCTTGACATCCTTTTTTGTCATATACAGTTCCGGATCAAAGCCCTTTACCTCACCGGCCACCTTGACCTTAAAATCCGTGGTATCAAATTTCTTAATATAATCAATACCACAGGTACCACTGCGAAGTCCTTCCCAAAAGGAATCTACCGTACTACCCAGGGGCGTAACAGCTCCCATTCCCGTAACCACAACTCTTTTTGCCATAATAATCTCCATTTCTGTGCACGTTTCCTGCGCATGACAATTTTTACATTACCATGCCGCCGTCTACATGAATCACCTGACCGGTAATATATGTGCTCTCAGCCAAAAATACGGCGGCTCCCGCAACATCCTCTGCCTGTCCCGGCCGATTCAGTGGTATCGTATTTAAAATAGCGTCCTTAACATCATCCTTGAGTACGGCTGTCATATCCGTCTCAATATATCCCGGTGCAATCGCATTGCAGGTGATACCTCTGGCCGCAAGTTCTTTCGCGGCAGACTTGGTCAAACCGATCACACCTGCCTTGGAAGCGGCATAATTTGCCTGTCCCATATTTCCTGTCACACCTACTACGGAAGCCATATTGATAATAGCGCCGCTCTTCTGTTTCAGCATCACATTACTCACATGACGCACCATATTAAAGGTCCCCTTCAGATTGGTATTAATGACACTGTCAAACTCTTCCTCTGACATGCGCATCAGCAACATGTCTCTTGTAATTCCCGCATTATTCACTAATACATCAATCGTTCCGAATTCCTTTTTGACATCCTTTGCCAGCTGTGCCGCAAACGAAAAATCACTGACGTCGCCCTGTACCGGCATGCATTTCACACCACATGACTCGATCTCTTCTATCACATCCGGTGATACCTGACTCCGATAATTCAGCACGATATTACATCCCTCTTTCGCAAACCGCACCGCAATTGCCTTGCCAATCCCCTTTGCCGCTCCGGTCACAATCACTGTCTTTCCCTGTAACATATTCCGACTCCTTCTTTCACAATTTTAACTGCCTTCTCAAAATCAAGAAAGCGTTTATATATAATTTGAAATAAATCCAAACTTTCTCCTCATGCCCGCAATGTATATTGTGCAACTCAAGTTCACACAGTGCAGACAATCATCAAACGATCTCATGAAGTTTCTTCATCGTCTTATCCAGTGACGCCAG
This sequence comes from uncultured Jutongia sp., assembly GCA_964471335.1. Lineage (GTDB taxonomy): Bacteria > Bacillota > Clostridia > Lachnospirales > Lachnospiraceae > Jutongia. The sequence continues at coordinate 6,293 of CAYYGS010000023.1, read as the reverse complement.
ATCCTCCACATGCAAAATATTTACACCCTTCAGGGTACGCTTTACAAATCCGGTCAACGCCTTGCCCGGTCCCAACTCAATAAAAGTATCGGCACCTGCCGCACTCATATTACGGATAATGCTCTCCCACCTCACCGGACAGCAGATTTGCCGGATCAAAATAGGAATAATATCCTCCTTTGCGGGAACTACCTCCGCATTTACATTTGTATAAACAGGTATCTTCATATCTGATATAGACATCTTCTCCAGTTCCACCTTCAATTTATCAGAGGCCGGCTGTAAAAGCGGCGTATGGAACGGTCCGCTGACCTTTAATTTCACAGCCAGCTTTGCCCCCTTCTCCTTTGCAATTTCTGCCGCCTTTGCCACAGATTCCGTCTTTCCGGCAATCACGATCTGTCCGGGTGCATTATAATTAGCCGGCATTGCCAATCCCAAGCCTGCTTCCTCTGCTTCCTGACAGGATTGCTCTACCAGCTCCTGATCTAATCCTATGATAGCATACATAGCACCTTCCCCGGAGGGAACTGCCTCTGTCATATATTTCCCACGCTTCTGAACAAGCGCTACCGCTTCTTCAAAATCCATAGCCCCACTGGCTACGTAAGCCGAATATTCTCCCAGGCTCAGCCCGGCTGTCATATCAGCACGTACACCTTGCTCCTCCAAAACCTTCATAGCCGCAATGCTCATGGTGAGGATCGCCGGCTGTGCGTATTCTGTCTCTCCGAGCTTCTCTTCATCTTCAAAACATAGATCGCGTATCGAATATCCTAATACCTTATCTGCCCGATCAAAGATATCCTTTGCTACATCATAATTTCTGTATAATTCTTTTCCCATTCCTGCATATTGCGCACCCTGCCCGCTAAACATAAACACTGTCTTCATATTATTTTATCCTCCACCTAACCCAAAAACTACGCAATCAAAAAATCCTTCGGATTTCTTGATTGCGTACCACTACGTCACGAGCAATTTCTTATCAGATACCAAAGGCAAAATCAACATTTTGCCTTTGACACCACTACGTCACGAGCAATTTCCTATCAGATAATAAACGATGAGAACCCCGTTCTTGCGAGGTTCTCACGTTCGCGGTTTGATTCACTGCCAAACTCCGTACTATGCTTCCTGATTCTTCTCCACAAAGTCTACGATATCCTTTACAGTGACAATCGCCTCCGGATCTTCTACAGAAATCTCGAACTCATCTTCAATGTCATTAATAATCTGGAATAAATCCAAAGAATCTGCGTCCAAATCCTCCTTTACATTAGTTTCTAATGTGATTTCCTCTTCGTCCTTTCCTGTCTGCTCTGCAATGATCTCTCTGATCTTCTCAAATACCATGATAAAGTTCCTCCTGTTAAAATGTAATAATAATTAATTTATATTTACTGTGAATTCACAGTAATACACGATATCAAAACCGAATGCTCTCCGGCATCAAAACATAAAAAAATATCACCATGTAATCAAAATGGTTCCCCAACTCAGTCCTCCTCCAAAACCGCAGAGAATAATTTTATCTCCCTTCTGAAGCAGTCCTTTTTCATTCATTTCATTCAATGCCGTGGGAATGCTCGCAGATGACGTATTTCCATATCGTTCTATATTGACATAAAATTTTTCATAAGGTACGCCAAGCTTCTTTGCCGCCACCTCGACAATTCTCGCATTAGCCTGATGCGGAACAAAATACTTCACATCATCCAACGCAATACCTGCCTTTTGTGCCACACGATTAACACTCTCAACAATCTTCTTGGTGGCAAACTTAAACACCTCTCTGCCATCCATATATACACAATCCTGTTTCGTCAACGGCTCCACATCATTAAATGCATTGGCCGCAGGCGTATATCCTTCTGTCAGGACATGATAAGTGTCACCCTGGGCGCCCAGTTCCTCCACAAGCATGCCATCCTCAGACTGTGAAGCCTCCAACAGAACACCAGCCGCGCCGTCGCCAAACAGAACACAGGTAGAACGGTCTGTCCAATCAATGATTTTCGACAAAAGTTCGCCACCGATTACAAGCGCATTTTTATAGACGCCACATCGAATAAATTTATCTGCAACACTAGAAGCATAAAGAAATCCGGAACACGCAGCCGTCACATCAAACGCCACTGCACGCGACGCCCCCAATTCCTTTTGTACCATACAGGCTACACATGGTGTTCCATAATCCGGTGTGCAGGTAGCCACAATAATCAACTCTACATCCTCCGGCGCAACCTTTGCTCTCTCCAAAATCTGTTGTGCTGCTCTTGTAGCAAACACAGACAAATTGTCTCCCTCTGAAATGCGTCTTTCACGAATACCAGTTCTCTGGACGATCCACTCGTCACTGGTATCAACGATCTTAGACAAATCATCATTCGTAACCACCCGTTCCGGCAGTCCGGCACCAGTAGCCACAATCTTAGATGTTATCATTTTTTTAGCTCCTATTCATTCTAATGGAATCACTGCAGACAAAAAAAGTATATTCTAAATTCACTCCATCCGTCAACCGTCTGGCCACAATATTTTTCACAAGATGATGTCAATGGTTTTATCTATTTTGCACAAAACCATCCGTCCATTGTGTAATTGCACCTTCTCTGACAGTCATCCGGCAGGATGATCAGGCCTCTTCCTTCGCAGTTTCCTCTTCCTGCCTACTTATCCTCTCCTCCCGCTTTAAAAGCAATTCCAGCGTAGCCAGCAGCATATTATCCTCCAAAGGCTTTGGAATCAGGTACTTCAACCCAATACTATGTATCTCCTCCAATATTCCGGAATCACAAAGTGAGCTTGCCATTAAAATTTTGACATTAGGATCATTTTTCATCAAGATCTCTGCTGTTTCCAGACCGTCAATTCCCGGCATGATAATATCTAAAATGACAATATCAGGTTTCAACTCCTTATATAGTTCTATTCCTTCTTCGCCATTTTTCGCATAACCGATCACCTCGTAACCATGTTCTTCCACGATGTCCCTGATCTGTTTGGAAGCAAAAGGGGAATCATCAACCACCATAATCTTAATCGTCTCCATTTCTCTCCTCCTCTAATGAAATGTATACCGAACAACAAACCGAAGCAATCCCTCTTCCGATTCATACAACAATATGTTCTCCTGCTTTTTTATTTCTTCCGGCGCCTCTGAAACATTTCCATGAAATGTCGGCAGCGACAACCGCGAGGCGTTTCCTGTCAAGTTATTAATGACAGATACCGCTCTGCCACATATTATATTCATGTACTCATTGATGTACAGTGCAATCTCTCTCTCCGGCGGTAAACTTCCACCATTCATTCGCAGTATAATATCCTCAAACAGTTTTTGCTCGATTTGGCAAACAATAAGCGCATCAAAATTTCCTTTGGTGTGGATGGATTCCATAATAATCTCCCGCCCCTTCCAACCAGATGCCGGAACCTGCTTTAAATGAATCCCCGTCAGTGATTTCGTCAGAGAAACCACTTCCTTGTCAAAAACCTCATTAATTTGTATTTTCTCTGTCACAAAGCCATCACCTCCTTAACAGTTTACCTCCATAACAGCCTACTTATTAATAAAACGCATCCTTGCATTTGATGATGATGTTCCACTCTGCTCCGGCTTTTTCTCTTTATAGAGTCCTGTCAACTGATTTGTCATTGATTTCTTACAACTCGGACAATAGCGTCCCGTCAAAATAGACGCTCCACATTCCTCACACTGAATCATCACCCCGGAGTCTTTTGTAAACGTCAGACGCTCCTCCCTGATCCAACGCTTGATCTGCTGTATGGGAACATCATTCGCCTCGGCAACGACAGAAAGCGGACTGTGCGGATTGTCGCGGATATAGTTCTTGACCTCTGAAAACCGTTCTTCCATCTCTTTTGTACATGCCGGACATAACGGCTGACCTGAGTAATTAAATAAGTTTCCACATTTCTTGCAATTTCTTACATCCATACTTCTCGCCTTCCTCTCCTCAAAATCCTTTGCCAATGCTGATACATAAAAAGTATACACTTTTCACATTATTTGCCTTGAGTGCCTCCGCACACGCATCCAATGTGCTTCCCGTCGTATAAATATCATCAATAAGTATAACACATTCAGGAATGTGATTCAACTCTTCTCCTAAATTCTTCACCTGAAATGCGTGAAATAAATTTCTTCGCCGCTCCTCCCTGGAAAGCTCCTTTTGGGGCACTGTGTTACGGCAGCGGATCAGCCCCTCTCTGCATACCGGCATACCCGACAGGATTCCCAGCTGGCCCGCAATGAGCGCCGCCTGATTATATCCCCTTTCGCGATAACGCTTCCGGTGCAGTGGAACAGCAATCAGACAGGCGTCATCCAATCCCCGCATCCATTCGCCATACTCCTGGTACAGTTCCTGTGCAAAAAATCGGGCATACTCCCTTCTCCCCTGATATTTCAAACGGGACAAAGCCTCCCTGACCTTATCCTTATAGACATAAAGAACATGGCCATATTCGAAAGAGAACTCTCTACCACTGCAGTCCCCGCAGTATTCTGCTTCTTCCTCCAGCGGCTTGCCGCAGCTTTTACATTTCGGCTCTCTGACATATTCCAGAGAGTTCCCACATGACATACATACCCCTTCCTCCCCGACGCATAGCAGCCCGTCACAAAACGGACAGCGACGCGGGTAGAAAAAGGACGAAATAATATTATTGATATGCAGTATCCTCGGCCTCCATTTCCCGGATTCTCTGACACAAACCCGAATAACGCTTCTGTTCATTTACATTCTGAATCATCTGCCCTACTGTATTGGAGCTTCCCACGATTGTCACACACTTCTTCGCACGTGTCACAGCTGTATATAAAAGATTTCTGTTAAAAAGCATCCTCGGCCCGTTCAGAAGCGGCAGGACCACCGCCGGATATTCGCTGCCCTGCGATTTATGTATTGTGACAGCGTACGCCAGCTCCAATTCATCCATCTCGCTAAATTCATACTCCACAATCCTGTCCTCATCGAATTCCACTGTTACTGTCTCAGTGAGAGCTGAGATCGACTGAATCACTCCACAGTCCCCATTAAATACCCCTGTTCCCTCCTCATAGACATCTCCGTACGGATTTTTCTTTTTCCAGACCAACTGATAATTATTTTTGACCTGCATAATCTTATCCTTCTCCCGAAATAAGACATCATGAAATTCACGCTCTGCCTTATCCGGAGCAGCAGGATTCAAGTAACTCTGCAGGACGATATTCAGATTCTCGATCCCAAGTTCCCCCTTCCGCATTGGCGACAGCACCTGTATATCATATGGTTTCGCTTCCACAAAGGGCGGGAGCTTTTGCATCACCAGCTGGATGATGACATTGGTCACATCCCGGCTGTTTCCCCGTTCCAGATGAAAGAAATCGCGGCTGTTATTTTTCAGGTCAATCGCATCCCCCTTATTGATCCGGTGCGCATTTAAAACGATATCACTCTCCGCCGCCTGGCGAAAGATCTTGGTGAGCCTGACTACATTGCAGAAACCAGCCTGTATCATATCACGGAGTACATTGCCAGGCCCGACGGAGGGAAGCTGGTTCACATCGCCAACCATAATCAGCCTTGTCCCAGGCACTAACGCCTTCAACAGCGCATGCATCAGATAGATATCGACCATTGACATCTCATCCACAATCACCACATCAGCCTCTAATGGTCTCATTTCATTTCTTTCAAAATGCATCCCCTCCTGATTATCCTGCCCCACGGCGCCGTTCAGCTCAAGCAGGCGGTGAATCGTCTGCGCCTCATATCCCGAAGCCTCTGACATCCTCTTTGCGGCACGCCCTGTCGGCGCCGCCAGCAAAAGCTCCATCCCCTCCTCCTCAAAAATCCTTGTAATCGTATTGATTGCTGTCGTCTTGCCGGTGCCGGGTCCTCCCATAATAATCATCACACCGTTCTGAACAGCCTGATAAACTGCCATTTTTTGCATCTCATCCAACAAAATGCCCTGCGAACGCTCCAACTCCTTTACCTTTTTTTGCAGGGAACCCTCATCAACCGGAAAGGAGAGATTCAGATCCAGCAGCATCCTGGCGCAATTCATCTCCATATAATACAAGCTACTGGAGTAAAGACACCTCTTTCCATCAAACTCCCTGCAAATGATCTGTTTATTCATAGTGAGTGCATCAATCTGCCGCTCCACGCCAGAGGCATCCAGCCCTAGCAGCACCGATGCCTGCGCCACCGACTCATCCTCCGGCAGATAACAGTGTCCCTCTCCTCCCGCCTGTTGCAGTGTATAAAGCAGGC
>CAYYGS010000022.1:0-16782 GCA_964471335.1 uncultured Jutongia sp. | reverse complement strand
CCATCTCTCACAGACCCTTAAAACGCTGTAACTTATTATTGCTGTCGCGGCCAATCTCCGTCACAATGGCATTTAATTCATTGTCATCATAGGCATAATATACCTTTTTATTTTTCTCAATCTTGTACAGAGGCGGCTGTGCCAGATAGACATGACCCTGACGGATCAGTTCTGGCATAAACCGATATAAAAAGGTCAACATCAGAGTTGCAATATGCGCTCCGTCCACATCGGCATCCGTCATAATCACAATTTTATCATAACGCAGCTTTTCAATATCAAAGTCCTCATCGATTCCTGTACCAAACGCAGTAATCATTGCGCGAATCTCTTCATTTCCGAGAATTCGGTCGAGACGTGCCTTTTCTACATTGAGAATCTTTCCACGCAGAGGAAGGATTGCCTGTGTTGCCCTGTTTCTGGCAGTTTTTGCACTGCCGCCCGCGGAATCACCCTCCACAATATATATCTCACAATTCTTTGGATCCTTATCACTGCAATCTGCCAGCTTACCCGGCAATGTTGTGCTGTCAAGCGCCGTCTTACGTCTCGTCAGATCTCTCGCCTTACGGGCAGCATCTCTGGCCCTCTGTGCCAAAACAGCCTTATCACAAATAAGTCTTGCCACTGCCGGATTCTGCTCCAGGAAGTAGGTCAGCTGCTCTGTCACAACAGATTCCACTGCACCACGCGCTTCACTGTTTCCAAGTTTCTGCTTTGTCTGTCCTTCAAACTGCGGTTCGGAAATCTTAATGCTGATAATCGCCGTCAGACCCTCTCGCAGATCCTCTCCCGTCAGGTTTGCATCACTATCCTTCAATAATTTCATACTGCGGCCGTAATCATTAAACGTCTTTGTCAATGCATTGCGGAATCCGGTCAAATGAGTACCGCCCTCCGGCGTTGTTATATTATTGACAAAGCTATAAGTCGATTCCTGAAAGGAATCATTATGCTGCAACGCTACTTCAACATTTACATCGCCACGCTGTCCCTCACAGTAGATAATATCCTCATACAGAGGATCCTTCTGCTTATTCAGATATTCCACATATTCCTTAATGCCGCCCTCATAATGAAAAGCTCGAATTTTCGGCTCTTCCAAGCGGTTATCTTTCAAAACAATCTTGATGCCTTTTGTTAAAAATGCCATTTCACGGAGACGCTGTCTCAGGGTATCATAATCAAAAACTGTCTCTTCAAATATACTTTTATCCGGAAGAAAGCGTACCTCTGTTCCATTATGATTTGTAGTACCAATTTCCTCCAGAGGATACATTACCTTGCCGCGTTCATAACGCTGCCGATACAGCTTTCCATCCATATGAATCGTGACTTCCAGCCACTCCGACAAAGCATTAACAACAGAAGCGCCTACGCCATGCAGACCACCGGATACCTTATATCCGCCTCCACCGAACTTACCTCCCGCATGAAGCACAGTAAATACGACCTCAACGGCCGGCTTATTTGCCTTGTGGTTAATTCCAATCGGAATACCACGTCCATTATCAATGACCGTGATAGAATTATCCTTCTCAATCGTCACATTAATTTCTGTACAATAACCCGCCAAAGCTTCATCAATCGCATTATCTACGATCTCATAGACAAGATGATGAAGTCCGCGGATCGACGTACTTCCGATATACATGCCCGGTCTTTTCCTTACTGCTTCCAATCCCTCTAAAATCTGAATCTGGTCTGCTCCATATTCGGCATTTACTTCTGTTCCCATAATTTCCTCATTTCTGTGCCAATTTTATTGCAACAGGCATAACGTGTCAAACGACACAAAAACACGCGCCTATTCATTTACATTTTCACCTTTTATAACGCCATTCTCCACATAAAAAACTCTGTCAAGCGTCAGGCGGCTGTCAATAAATTCTTCCAGTCCGGTACAAGTGACAATTGTCTGAATATCCTGAAGGCTATCCAACAAATAATTTTGCCTGTGCCGGTCTAATTCCGAAAGTACATCATCCAGCAATAAGATCGGATTATCACCAATTAACTGTTTTACCAGTTCAATCTCTGCTAACTTCAAAGACAAAGCACAAGTCCTCTGCTGCCCCTGAGAACCAAATTTTCTCAAATCAATTTCCCCATTCAGAAACAGTAGATCATCTCTGTGCGGTCCCGTATTTGTCGTCAACGTCCTAAGATCTTTATCCTGATCCTGCTGTAATCTATTTAAAAAATCTCCCTCCTCTACATCAGGCTCATACTTCACATAAAGCTTCTCCTTACCGCCTGTGAGTTTTTGGTTGATTTGAAATACCATTCCTTCTAACTGTGTTACAAATTCTTTCCTTCTTGCTATTAATTTCCTGCCATAATCTACCAGCTGCATATCCCAAACAGACAGGGTATCCTTTAGAGAGGGATTATGATAAATCTGCTTCAACAGCTTATTTCTCTGATTCAATACTTTATTGTATTCTCCCAGATCATGCAGATACAATCGATCCAGCTGGCAAAGCTCCAGATTCATAAACCGTCTTCGTTCCGCCGGTCCATTCTTAATAATTTTCAAATCTTCCGGTGAGAAAAAAATAATATGGATCAAACCCATAAGTTCACTGCTTCGACGGATTGGAGCACCATCAATTGCAATCCCCTTTGATTTATTCTTCCTCAAATGCATATCTATCTTATGAGAAATATCCTTCTTCGTAATCATCATACGAATATGAGATTCCTCCTGCCCTATCCTGATCAGTTCCCTGTCTTTGCTGCCTTTATGTGATTTTGTCGTTCCGCAGACGAACACTGCCTCCAGAATATTCGTCTTTCCCTGTGCATTGTCTCCATACAAAACATTTGTATTTTCATGAAATGCCAGCCTTGCCGTCTCATAATTGCGGAAATCAGAAAGTTCAACTGAATCAATTTGCATAGCATTCACTCATTCCCACCAAGAACAGTGACCGACTGTCCCTGAAATTCAAACACATCCTGTGGATAAAGCTTCCTGCCTCTTCGTGTATCCACCTCTCCATTTACCTTTACTTTGCCATCCTGAATCAACATTTTGGCTTCCACGCCTGAGCCGACTAAATTTGCCAGTTTCATAGCCTGTCCCAATTTAATATAGTCATCTGAAATTTGAATTGCCTCCATTACTACTCCTTTTTCAATATTCCTAAACACTGAAATTGACCGGAAGGATCAGATAAATATAAGACTCTTCCTGATTCTTTATAAAACATGGTGCCTTCGAATTGATCATATACATTGTAATCTCTTCTTCATCAATCACCTTTAATGCATCTATCAAAAATTTAGGATTAAATCCAATCATCAGATCCTTTCCCTCTTTTTTCAACAAATCAAGATCCTCATCCATAGAACCGATCGCCGAATGGACTGCAAGTCCCATGCTGTCCTCTTTAATATCAATGATCACCGGTTTCTTTTCTGATTCACGTATTAAAAGAGTCGTACGATCAATACATTCCAGCATATCCCTTTTATTCACTGTAATTTTCGTCTCATAATCATTTGAAATCATCTTATCAATCTTATAATATTCTCCCTCAATCAGTCGTGAGAGAACAATCGTATTGCCAAACTCAAAGAGAACATGCTTTTCCGTAAAATAGATGCTAATCTCGTCATCCAATCCACCATTTATAATTTTGCTGATCTCAATTAGAGTTTTTCCCGGAATAATCACACTCACATCATCATATTCCTGTTTTAACTGTATCTTACGGATCGAAATGCGGTGGCCGTCCAACGACACCATTTTCAGCTCAGAACCGTGAATCTCCATCAATTCACCAGTCATGACCTTCGTATTTTCATTATCTGAAATTGAGAATACCGTCTGACGGATAATTTCCTTTAACGTAAACTGTGAAATCAGGATGCTTTTCTCCTTTACAATTGATGGCAAATAAGGAAATTCCTCTGTATTCTTCACTGAGATATTAAACTTCGCTTTGCCGCAGACAATGTTCATCACATAATTTTCATCAACAGAGATGGATACCTCATCAGAGGGAAGCTTACGAATGATCTCAAAAAATACCTTGGCATTGACTGCTGCAGATCCTTCCTCCCTGATATCACCATCTATAATCGTTTCTATTCCGAGTTCCAAATCATTGGAAATTAACTTAATCGTATGATCCCTTACCTCAATCACAATACATTCCAGAATTGCCATTGTTGACTTTCCCGGAATTGCTTTCAATACAATATTTGTACCTTCTAGCAGCTTTGACTTATCGCAGATGATATTCATGTTGATAACTCCTTTCGAAAAGGCTATGCAGAAAAATACATAGTATAATAAATAAATAATAGTCGTCTTAGTATTAGGTCGTGTTTATAAGTTGATAACCGATATCAAGCCTTAAAATCACTAGGCGGAGGGTAAGGGATAACCCTATGGATAACCTCCGAGAAAGCTGTTTATATCTATATCCTTATCAACATCCTCATAATAATGGAGGAAATCATGAAAGGATTCTTTCACATAAAATGTCAATATGTGGAAAAGGTTATTCCGGATTAATCTTCTTAATCAGAATGTCAATATCCTTTGCCAGTACAGAGTTTTCATTCTCTTCCAGCTGCTTTTTGATACTGTCCCTTCCATGAATGATTGTTGAATGATCCTTTCTATTTAAATGACTTGCAATTTCCTGCAGAGAGTTATTTGTCAATTCACTGCTCAGATACATACAGATCTGGCGAGGATGTGCGATACTGTTATTTCTCTTGCTGGATATAATGTCATTTGGCGTAATCGAAAAGTGATCGGCTACTGTCTCTATAATAAAGTCGATCGTGATCTCTCTCTTTTTATCGGGACTGATCATGTCGGCCAGAGCCTGCTTTGCCAGATCCATCGTAATATCCTTATGGCGAAGCTTGGACAGCGCAATCACCTTTGTGATAGCGCCCTGCAGCTCTCGGATATTCGAGGATATATTCGAAGCAATGTATTCCAATATGGAATTATCAATCGATAACCCCTCTTCCTGTACCTTTCGTGCCAAAATTGCCATACGCGTCTCATAGGTTGGCGGTGTAATATCAACCGTCAGTCCCATTTCGAAGCGGGAACGCAGGCGTTCCTCCAGCATTTTCATACTGGCCGGATGCTTATCAGAGGAAATCACGATCTGTTTCTGTGATTCGAAGAGATCATTAAAGGTGTGGAAAAATTCCTGCTGCATTGTTTCCTTTCCTATAATAAATTGGATATCATCAATTAGCAGTACATCAAGATTTCTGTACTTTTTTCGAAATTCCGGCATGGAGTTGCCCTCTCCACGCTTATCGCGGATGGCGTCAACGATCTCATTGACAAAGGTCTCACTCGTTACATAAACGACACGGCGTGTATCATCATAATCTAATATGTAATTAGCAATTGCATGCATCAGATGTGTCTTGCCAAGTCCGGCTCCCCCATAAATATATAGAGGGTTGTAGATATCACCTGGTTCTTCTGCAACTTTGAGAGATGCCGCATGGGCATAATCGTTATTATCACCTACCACAAAGGTATCAAAGGTATACTTTGAATTGATGGAGGGATAATTTCTCTCATTTGATGAAATCTTGTGTGTATTTTCAACAGGTACATTATTATTTACCTCAGATTGAGAGATATATGTAATTTCATAGGAAATTCCCGTAATTTCTTCAATTGTTACTTGCAGGAACGCATTATATCTGTTTTTGATAAAATTCTTATTACTTCCGATATTAGCATCATCAATCAGTATGGTCAGTTGATTATCAGAAACGGAATATATTTTTAATATTTTGATAAATGTATTAAATGCAGGAGTAGAAATATCATAGTCGATTCGTAATGTCTCTAATATTTCATCCCATTTATTTCTTAATTCGTTTTCCAATTTCCTATACCCCATTTCTAAAGAAGTAACCAGCCTTTTATAAAGGAATCTTTCCTGTTTCATAAAAAGCGATAGATATTACATCATACATATCTATTTTATATCATTTGGTGTGAAAATACAAGATGAAAGTAAAAAACCACAGGAAAACCATCGTAATTCACATGATTGTGGGTAATTGTGGAAAACTATGTGAATAATGTGGATAACTCAAAAAGGACCGATAAAATCAAAGTTTTTGACAATTGTGAATAACTTTGTGGATAATTTAGCTTGTAATCCCGCACTTTTAGTTGTTTATCCACATTTTGTGTACAAATTGTTTATAACTAGCATCGGAACACGTGTTTTAACTACAAGAGTAGATGTATGAAAATGCTGACTTCTAGAAAAATGTAGAATAATGGAATATGTGTGAAAAAGAGTCTGTTGATATAATCAGATCTTTTTTTTGAAAAAAATTACTTCCTATTATATAGTAGTTTATTTTCTCATATTTTTTTCATGCAGAGGAAAATGTTAGAATAAGAACTCATTTCAGCCACAAAAAAATTCCTTTAAAATACCATTTTTTACTTGACGGATAGCAACTTTGATAATATAATATGAGATACACGTGATTTTTTGTTTTACATGTAAGGAGGTGTTACAAGATGAAAATGACATTTCAGCCAAAGAGAAAGCCCAGAGCAAGAGTTCATGGTTTTAGAAAGAGAATGCGTACCGCAAATGGCAGGAAGGTGATTTCAAGCCGAAGAGCAAAGGGAAGACATAAATTATCTGTTTAGGTCGCAATTATGTGGCCTTTTCTTCTATTATAAAGTATTGCTTTATAAGAGGGTATGATTGTGTTTAGGTCAATAAAAAAAAACAGTGAGTTTGTAAATGTATATCAACATGGCAAATCCTATGCTAATAAGTATTTAGTTATGTATATACTTAGAAATAATTTAGATGAGAATCGATTTGGAATCACAGTGAGTAAAAAGGTCGGAAATAGTGTAGTGAGGCATAGGATTACCAGGCTGATACGGGAAAGTATTCGATTGCAGAAAGAAGATTTTTTGACAGGGTATGATATTGTTATTATTGCGAGGAACACAGCGAAAGGAAAAAAATATCAGGATATTGCTGATGCGCTGATTCATTTGTGTAAGCGGCATCATATATTAAAGAGATTGTAAAAATGAAACGTGGTTTGATTTTTCTTATAAATTTATATCAGGGATATTTATCTCCATTAAAAAGGACACCAACATGCATCTATACGCCGACATGTTCTCAATATGCGTTGGAGGCAGTGGAGAAGTACGGCTTTTTTAAGGGGAGTTTTTTGGCTGTGAAGCGTATTTTAAGATGTCATCCTTTCGCGAAGGGCGGTTACGATCCTGTTCCATAAACTATGCCCAGGGAGGATTTTGAGATGATAATGGATGTTATTCTAACAACATACCATGGTGCAATTCTCGGACCAATTGCACGTTTGCTTGGTTATATTTTACAGGGCCTATATGCAGCCTTGTCTGTAATAGGAGTGGAAAATACAGGGGTTTGTATTATTTTATTTACTTTATTGGTAAATGCCCTTATGCTGCCGATGCAGTTTAAACAACAGAAATTTGCAAAGATGTCGGCAATTATGAATCCGGAATTAATGGCGATTCAGCAAAAATATAAGAATAAAAAGGATCAGGCGTCACAGCAGAAGATGTCTATGGAGACTCAGGCGCTTTATCAGAAATATGGCGTGAGTCCGGCCAGTGGATGCCTGCCAATATTTATTACGCTGCCTATTTTATTTGCATTGTATCGTGTTATTTATAATATACCTGCTTATGTTCCGCAAGTATATGATATTTATGAGAAACTGGCACAGACGTTACAGTCGGCGGGAGTTTCGGTGGAGAGTCTGGCGGGAAATGACTATATTAAGTCAAAGACGTATGTAGTGACGCAGGCTGTTACCAAAGCAAAAGAGGATGCGGCAAATATTCATTATTATATTGATGTGTTGGGACAGTTCAGTTCAAAGGGCTGGGATGTCTTGGCCAAAAATTATCCGGATTATGCGGATGTTATATTGAAAACAGGAGAAAGATCTTCCCATATTAATTCTTTTTTGGGATTAAATATTGCAGATGCGCCAAATCTGCGCTCTGTTAGTATACTGATTCCGATTTTATCAATTGTAACGCAGATCATCAGCGTCAGAATCAGTATGGCGGGAAACCCGCAGCAGACGGATCCGGAAAACCCAACGGCACAGACGGTAAAGATGATGAATACGACGATGCCTGTTATCTCAGGTTTGATCTGCTTGATGTTTCCGATTGGTGTAGGCATTTACTGGATTGCGGGAAATGTGTTCCGTATTTTCCAATGCCTCTTTATCAATATGTATTATAAGAATGTTGATATGGACGAGGTAATCAAGCAGAATGTGGAGAAGGCAAAGCAAAGATATGAGAAGATGGGAATAGATTCTTCGACATTGGATCGAGTGGCAAAATCCAGAACGACAAATATATCGACAAATACTACAAAACAGAATCAGAGTGACGGGAAAAAGGAAAAGAGTATCAGCGAGATTGCTGGAAAGGCATCGACAAAGGGACCTGTTAAGAAATCAAATGGAAAATACAAAGAGGGAAGTATTGCTGCTTATGCAAATTTGTTGCGACGTGATGAAGAATAGATTGAAAAGGAGCATAATTGGCAATAAATATGTTTATATCGTATTTACGGTAGATAGGAGGATGAAATGTCTGAATGGAAAGAATTTTCGGCAAAAACTGTGGATGAAGCCCTGACTGAGGCTTTGGTAAAGTTGGAGACAACGAGTGATAAGGTTGAATTTGATGTACTGGAAAAGGAATCAGCTGGTCTTTTGGGATTATTCAGCAAGCCTGCAAGAATTCGTGTAAAGGTAAAATTTTCTTTAGATGATATTGCAAAAGAGTTTCTGAATTCTGTCTTTCGTGCGATGGATTTGGAAGTTAATATTGATGTGAAGATGGATGAAGCAGAAAATCTCATGAATATTGATTTATCAGGAGAACAAATGGGCGTTTTGATTGGAAAGCGTGGTGCAACTCTTGATTCTTTACAATATTTGGTCAGTCTGGTTGTTAATAAGGAAAGTGAAAATTATATTAAGATTAAGTTGGATACAGAAAATTACCGTGCACGTAGAAAGGAAACTCTGGAAAATCTGGCCAGAAACCTGGCACATAAGGTGAAGAGAATTCATCGTCCTGTTTATTTGGAGCCAATGAATCCTTATGAGAGAAGAGTGATTCATTCAACGCTGCAAAATGATAAATATGTGGAGACACATAGTGAGGGAGATGAGCCATATCGTAAGGTGGTAATTACCTTAAAGCCGGGTGTTGATACGGGATATGAGCGCAGGGGAAGATATTCTTATGGAAATAGTTCTTCCAGGGGAGGCTCTTCCTATAATCGCGATGGCAGATATCATAAGAAATATAATCATTCTTATCGGAACGACTACAAATACAATTATGATACAAAAGAGAACGAATCGGCTGATGAAGTAAATATGGATTCAGAGGAATAAGTCTTCTATGATATAGCTTTTATGATTCGCTGTACCGGGCAAAACGAAGGTTTTGCCCTTTTTTATCGAATAGGAAATTGCTCGTAACATAGTGGTATGCAACCAAGAAATAGAAAATATCAGGAGGATTTATTTTGAGTGAACATACGATTGTCGGTATAGCCAGTGGTATGGGTGGTGGTATCGGTGTGATACGAATGAGTGGAGAGGATGCTCTTACCATAGCGGGAAGTGTTTTTCGGACAAAGACTTTTCTATCGAATCAAGGGAACGACTTATCAAAACCAAAATTATGGAGGAATGATTATTTTCAGGAGAAGGAATCTCACACGATTCACTATGGATTTGTAGTGGATCAGGAGGAAAATATTCTGGATGAGGTAATCGTTTTATTGATGAAATCGCCGCGAAGCTATACCACGGAGGATGTTGTAGAAATTGATTCTCATGGTGGACCATTTGTAGTTCGTAAAATTTTGGATGCTTTGGTAAAGCAGGGTGCTGTTTTGGCAGAACCGGGAGAATTTACGAAACGTGCTTTTTTAAATGGACGTATTGATTTGTCGCAGGCAGAAGCTGTGATGAAAATGATTTCTTCTCAGAATGATTTTGCTCTGAGGAGTGCAGTTGATGAATTGGAGGGAAGTGTTTCTTCCTATATAGAAGAGATTCGTCAGAATATCTTATCTGAGATGAGTTATATTGAGGCGGCGTTGGATGATCCGGAACATATTTCTCTGGAGGGGTATGTGGATACTCTTACTGATAAGTTGAAGAATAATATAGAAGAATTGGAAGAACTTTTACGACGGTTTGATAATGGACGTATGAAGTCGGAGGGAATTAATACTGTTATTGTGGGGAAACCGAATGCGGGAAAATCTTCTTTGATGAATCTGATGCTCGATCAGGAGAGAGCGATTGTGACGGAGATTGCCGGTACGACGAGAGATATTTTAGAGGAAAGAGTGATTCTTGGCGATGTTATTTTGAATCTGGTAGATACGGCGGGAATTCGTGAGACGGAAGATCAAGTAGAACATATAGGGGTAGATCGTGCAGTAGAATATGTAAATAGAGCAGATTTTATTATTTATGTAGTAGATTCTTCTGTGCCATTGGAAGATTCTGATTCTCAGATCATACAGTTGATTCAAGAGAAGAAGGGTGTTATTTTATTAAATAAGTCTGATTTAAATCAGGTGGTGGGACGAGATGATATTTATGAGAAAATAGATTGGGAAGTTATTTCTTTTTCAAATGAGACAGGAGATGGATTGCATCAGTTGGAACAATATATTATAGATTCTTTTTTGGCGGGAGATATTACTTATAATAATCAGGTGTATCTGACTTCGCTGCGTCATAAAGAGGCAGTTGAAGATGCTCTTGTCAGTCTGCGGCAGGTGATGCAGTCGATCCGGGATGGAATGTCGGAAGACTTTTTTGTGATTGATTTGATGGATGCCTATCGAAAGTTAGGTTTTATTAATGGTGAAACAGCATCGGAGGATTTGATTCAGAAGATATTTCAGGATTTTTGTATGGGAAAATGAGGTAAGCTATGTCGTTTGTTTATGAAAGTTATGATGTTGTAGTGATTGGAGCGGGTCATGCAGGCTGCGAGGCAGCTTTGGCCAGTGCAAGGCTGGGAATGAAAACATTGATTTTTACAGTTAGCATTGATAGTATTGCAATGATGCCGTGTAATCCGAATATTGGTGGAAGCTCAAAGGGACACCTGGTGCGTGAGGTAGATGCTTTGGGTGGAGAGATGGGAAAAAATATTGATAAGACATTTATTCAGTCAAAGATGCTGAATCTGTCAAAGGGTCCGGCTGTTCATTCTCTTCGTGCACAGGCAGATAAGAAGGATTATAGTAATGCGATGAGAAATGTTCTGGAGAATACGGATCATCTTGTAATTAAACAGGGCGAAGTTTCGGAAATATTAGTAGAGGATCAAAAGGTAACGGGAGTCAAGACTTCTTCTGATGCCATTTATCCTTGTCAGGCTGTGGTGATGTGTACGGGAACATATTTGCAGGCAAGGTGTATTTATGGTGATGTCTCTCAGAATACTGGTCCGAATGGATTGGCAGCGGCAAATTATTTAACTAAAAATTTAGTTGATTTAGGAATTGAGATACGACGTTTTAAGACGGGTACCCCTGCCAGAGTAGATAAGAGGACGATTGATTTTTCAAAGATGCAGATTCAAAAGGGAGATGATAAGATTGTTCCATTTTCTTTTACGAACACATCTGCAGATTTGGAGCGGGAGCAGGCATCATGTTGGCTGACATATACGAATGAAAAAACACATCAGATTATTATGGATAATATTGATCGTTCTCCTTTGTATTCCGGAGATATTAAGGGGACAGGACCGAGATATTGTCCTTCGATTGAGGATAAGGTAGTTCGCTTTGCAGATAAAGAAAAGCATCAGGTTTTTCTGGAACCAGAGGGAAATTATACGAATGAGATGTATATCGGAGGCATGTCGAGTTCACTGCCAGAAGATGTACAATATCAGATGTATCGTACTGTTCCGGGATTGGAAAACGCGGTAATCGTGCGTAATGCATATGCAATTGAATATGATTGTATTAATCCTTTACAGTTGAAAGCTTCGTTGGAATTTAAGAAGATATCGGGTTTGTTTAGTGCAGGACAGTTAAATGGAAGTTCTGGATATGAAGAGGCGGCTGCACAGGGAATTATTGCGGGAATCAATGCGGTCAGAGGAATTCAGAAAAAAGATCCTCTGATTTTGGATCGTTCACAGGCATATATCGGAGTATTGATAGATGATCTGATTACGAAGGGAACGAATGAACCATATCGTATGATGACTTCACGCGCGGAATATAGATTATTACTGCGACAGGATAATGCTGATTTGCGGCTGACAGAAATCGGATATGAGATTGGCTTGATTGATCAGAATCGATATGAGGATCTGTTGAAGAAAAAGAAAATGATTAAAAGTGAAATAGATCGCCTGGAACATACATCAGTTGGAGTGACAGAATCTGTTCAGAAGCTTTTGGAAATGTATCAGAGTTCTCCATTGCAATCGGGAATTACATTAGCTGATTTGATGAAACGTCCTGAACTTTCTTATGATATTTTGGATCCGATTGATTCGGAGCGTCCTGATCTCCCAATTGATGTGAGGGAACAGGTAAATATTGAAATAAAATATGATGGATATATTAAGAGACAGATGCGTCAGGTAGAGCAGTTTAAAAAGCTGGAGAAGAGAAAGATTCCGGATTGGATTGATTATAATTCAGTGAATAGCTTGCGGAAGGAGGCCATTCAAAAGTTGAATGATCTGAGACCTTCCTCCGTTGGACAGGCATCTCGTATCTCTGGTGTGTCGCCGGCAGATATTTCAGTACTGTTGGTGTATTTGGAAAAAGAAGATGGGGTATATAGATGAAGGAATATTTATCAAAGTTGACAAGCCAAATGGAGATTTCTCTGTCGGAGGAGCAGCTGGAGCAGTTTCAAAAATTATATGATTTTATGATAGAGAAGAATCGGGTAATGAATCTCACAGCAATTACCGATGAAAGAGATGTTGTTGTAAAACATTTTGTTGATAGCATTTCTTTGTTGAAATATTTTTCTCTGGAAAAATTTGCTACAATAATTGATGTAGGGACGGGGGCAGGTTTTCCTGGAATTCCGTTGGCAATTATGTTTCCGGATATATCATTTACCTTGATGGATTCTTTACATAAGAGGATACGGTATCTTGAGGAATTATCGGAATTATTATTGTTGAAAAATGTTCGATGTATTCATGCCCGGGCAGAGGAATTAGGAAGAGATCCTCAACACAGAGAAAAATATGATGTGTGTGTTTCGAGAGCAGTTGCTTCTTTACCTGTTCTTTTGGAATATTGTATTCCTTTTGTGAAAAGAAATGGATATTTTATTTCATATAAATCTGTGATGGCAGAAGATGAATTATTAAAATCAGAAAAGGCGCAGAAGCAATTGTGCTGTACTCTTCAGGATAAGAAAGATTTTTCTATACCAGATACGGATTACAATAGATGTTTTTTGATTTTCCAAAAGGAAAAAGAAATGTCAAAACGATATCCGAGACAAAATGGCATACCAAAGAAGAATCCAATCATATAGGATTTTTCTGATTGTATTTGGTTGGTGCAAAACACTTTTTTGAACTCAATATCATTGAAATTAATTTTGCACAAAAAGTATATTATAATATTCTGAAATATTTCACGTTATTGATATAGATGTATATTTAAATCTATGATATAATATGTGCTACGCACTTGTATTAAAGTTAAGGTCAAAAAATCCTTTGGTGAAAACTGACACAAATATGTGTGTTTGTAAGAGAGCTTGCAACAATATATTGTGTTTAGTCGTTGTAAAGCACCTTTCGACTTTGGATTCTTGTATTGCGTGTGCAGAAGATTTTATAACAATGATGAAAAATAAATGCTGATGCATTTGTTATGCAAGTTGCTTTGCAACTTAAGATGCGCAGAAGCATGCGCAAGAAATATGATAAAATAAGTTTTAGCGAACTTATTGATAGGTGTTTTGTAGCTTAAGATGGATAATAATATATGTGGGAATTACGATAAAATAAATACTAGTTTTTGATTGTTTCACGTGAAACATAAGTAAAAATTTGTTGAAAATCCTATATTAGTTATTAATCTGATGTCGGAGTGAAAATCTCTTTAAGAAAAAACGGATACAAATATATGTGTTTAGCAATTTGTTTTTACACTATATATTGTATATAGTTGGTGCGAAATACTCTTTCAACTTCGGCATCATTAATATATATCACTTATAAATTTATGAAAAAGTTACTTTGATATGATAAAATTTGAGATATGTTTCACGTGAAACAACATATAAAAGTAGCGCAGAAATGAGGATTATTATGGGAAAAGTTATTGCTATTTCAAATCAAAAAGGGGGAGTCGGAAAGACGACAACAGCGATTAATTTATCATCGTGTCTTGCTGAGTTAGGAAAAAAAGTTTTAGTAATTGATATTGATTCACAGGGAAATACTACAAGTGGATTAGGAATTGATAAGGATCAATTGGAATTAACAGTATATGATATTATTGTTAATTATGCCAATATCTGGGAGACGATGACACAATCTACCGTAGAAAATTTGATGGTGATTCCGTCAGAGAGTGGTTTGGTTGGTGCTGAAATTGAATTAATTGGTGTGAAAGAAAAGGAATATATTCTTAAAAAAGAAGTGGATCGGGTGAAGGATCAATACGATTATATTTTGATTGATTGTCCTCCATCACTGAGTACATTGACAGTAAATGCAATGACGACAGCTGATTCAATTCTGGTTCCAATTCAATGTGAGTATTATGCGTTGGAAGGTCTGAGTGAATTATTAAGAACAATTGAATTGGTAAGAGATCGATTAAATCCGAATCTGACGATAGAGGGTATCTTATTTACAATGTATGATGGGAGAACCAGTTTATCTACACAGGTGGTTGAAAATGTAAAGGATAATCTGGAATATAATATATATCATACAATTATTCCGAGAAATGTCAGATTAGCAGAGGCACCAAGTTATGGTATGCCAATTAATATGTATGATCCAAAATCTACAGGTTCTCTTGCCTATAAGAATCTGGCAAGGGAAATCATTCAAATGAATTAGATTGTTTTGCTTGTTATTACATATTTTTATTTGTTTGTCATTTAATATGGAAGGAATTTACATTTGCGAGAATGTGATATGTGTAATAGAATGGAGGATAGATAGGCTATGGCTGTTAAGGGAAGTAAGAAAGGATTGGGAAAGGGACTGGATTCTTTAATTAAACCGACAGAGGAAAAAAAACAAGTCGAGACAGTTGTGAAGGAAGTAATTAAAGATATTGAAATAGATATTAATAAGATTGAACCAAATGCAAATCAGCCAAGAAAAGCTTTTAATGAAGATTCTTTGCAGGAACTGGCTGATTCCATTAAGCTGCACGGGGTGATAGAACCATTAGTGGTGCAGGAAGCAGAGAAGGGTTTCTATACGATCATTGCCGGAGAGAGAAGATGGCGTGCTGCAAAAATTGCCGGTGTTAAGATGGTTCCGGTAGTAATTAAGGATTACACGGATAGTGAAATCATGGAAATCGCATTAATTGAAAATATTCAGAGAGAAGACTTAAATGCGATTGAAGAAGCGGAAGCATATAAACGTCTGATTGATGAGTATAGTTTAACGCAGGATGATGTTGCAGAGAGAGTGTCTAAGAGCAGAGTTACAATTACGAATTCTCTTCGTCTGTTAAAGTTGGATGAGAGAGTGCGAGAGATGGTAGCAGAAGATAAGATTAAGGGTGGACATGCAAGGGCTCTTCTGGCAATTGCGGATGGTGATGAACAGTATCACCTGGCAATGGATATTTTTGATCAAAAGCTGAGTGTTAGAGAAACGGAAAAGTTGGTTAAGAAACTAGTGAAACCTGTGGAAGAAAAAAAGAATTCTTCTAAGAAAACGGATGAGCAGAGCGAGCTGATTTATAAAGATTTTGAGGAACGATTAAAAGCTGTGATGGGAACAAAGGTAAATATCCATCATAAGGGAAAGGGAAAAGGAAAGATCGAGGTGGAATATTATTCTTCCGAAGAGTTTGACAGAATTGTGGATCTGTTTATGGAATTGAAAAAATAATATATGAAAGTGGAATAATGATTTATATATATGTATATGGAGAAGTGAGGTAGATTATGGAGATATTTGAACAATATGGAATTGATTTGGGATATGTTGTAATTGGAATGGCTGGTGTAATTCTTTTTCTTTTGATTCTTTTAATTGTCACAATGGTCAAGGATGCCAATACGAGAAAAAAGTATCATCAGTTTATGGATGGTGAGAATGGTAAGAATCTGGAGAAGGCGATTTTAGATAAATTCTCAGCGATTGATGAGTTGGTAGAGGATACGAAGGGAATCCATGAGACATTAGATAATATCGATGGACGTTTAGTTCATGCATATCAGAAGATTGGATTAGTTAAGTATGATGCATTTAAGGAGATTGGTGGAAAGCTGAGCTTTGTGCTTGTGCTTTTGACAGATAAGAATGATGGATTTATTTTGAATTCTATGCATAGTACAAGAGAGGGATGTTATACGTATACGAAGGAGGTAGTAAACGGAGAGGCCTTCGTGATTTTGTCAGAAGAGGAACAACAGGCTTTAGAAGAGGCAAAGACAAATAATAGTCCGATATTTAAAAACAGAGGTTGATTAAGAAAGGATTCT